>JACDBP010000096.1 GCA_013694835.1 Chloroflexota bacterium | reverse complement strand
CGGCGATGGAGTGAACAACGACGGGTCCGGGGTCCTCCTGGCGGCAAACACGGTGCACAATCTCGTGCACACCCTCACCGGTGCGCTGGCGCTGTACTTCGCCTTCGCGACGAGCGGCGAAGCCCAGGTCAACGGCGTGCTCATCTTCGGCGCCGCGTACGTGTTGATCTTCGTCCTGGTGCTCGTGTCCCCGACATTCTTCGGACTGTTCAACCCGGTTCCAGCGAACACGGCTGACCACGTCCTCCACGCCGCGCTGGCGGTGGCTGCATTCGCAGTCTGGTATCTCGCCCGGAACTCATCGAGCACCGTCGCCGCTCGCTGATCGCCCCGGAGAGGATCCGCGGCCCCCTGCGGAGACGTCGGGGGCCGTTTCTTGCGCACGGTCCGCCGGCGTCGCGGAGGCGTCACGAGGCCCGCGTACCATGACGGCGTGGACACAGACGATCGGACTTCGGTGATCGATCGGCTCGGGAGGCCGCTGCGTGACCTTCGCGTGTCCGTCACCGACCGCTGCAACTTCCGCTGCACCTACTGCATGCCACGGGAGGTCTTCGGGCGCGACTTCGCATTCCTGCCGCGCGCAGACCTGCTGACGTTCGAGGAGATCGCACGGCTGGTCCAGGCGTTCGTCGCGGAGGGGGTCGAAAAGATCCGCCTGACCGGCGGCGAGCCGCTCGTGCGGGCCAACCTCGAGCGGCTCGTGGCGATGCTGGCGGCACTGCCCGGGGTGCAGGACCTGACCCTGACGACGAACGGCTCGTTGCTCGCCGCCAAGGCCGATACGCTGCGGGCCGCCGGCCTCCGACGTGTCACGGTCAGCCTTGACTCGCTCGATGACGCCGTCTTCGCGCGGATGAACGACGTCGGCTTCCCGGTCGCCGCCGTCCTGGAGGGGATCGAGGCAGCCGCTGCCGCGGGCCTGGGGCCGATCAAGGTCAACATGGTCGTCCGCCGAGGGCTCAACGAACAGAGCGTGCTGCCGATGGCGCGCCACTTCCGCGAGCGCGGTCAGATCCTCCGCTTCATCGAGTACATGGACGTCGGCCACTCGAATGGCTGGCGGCTGGAGGAGGTCGTGCCAGCCGAGGAGCTGCTTGCCGCCATCGACGCGGAGTTGCCGCTCGTCGCGCTGCCGCCGAACTACCCGGGAGAGGTCGCCGATCGCTGGCGGTACCGGGACGGCGATGGCGAAGTGGGCGTCATCGCGTCCGTCACCCGACCCTTCTGCGGCGACTGCACGCGTGCCCGCGTCACCGCCGAGGGGCAGCTCTTCACGTGTCTTTTCGGCGTCCGGGGACACGACCTGCGGACCTCGTTGCGCGACGGCACGACCGATGCCGCCTTGCGTGAGCGCATCCGCAGCGTCTGGTCCGTCCGCAGCGACCGCTACTCGGAACTTCGGTCGGCCGCGACCAGCGCGCTCGAGCGCGTGGAGATGTCGCACATCGGCGGTTGAGTGAGCATCGGGCAGACGTGCGATTCCGGCTGTCAAACCGGCGGCGCCCCGCGTATCCTGAGCAGCGGCCGCGCGGCCCAGAGCCGGCGCCCGTGCTCGTACATGTGGCCCGGGCGCGAGGGGCGGTCGTCGTCGGGATGGCGACGTGGCGAATGGCCTGTAGGGAGGACCTCGAATGCAACAACCCGGACCCGGTGGTCAGGGCCAGCAACCCGGCGGCCCGCCGCCTGATTGGCAGGCTCCGCCCCCCGCAGCCCCGCCGCCCGGTGCGGGAGCACCCGCCGGGGGCAGTTGGACAGCCAACATCACGTCCCAGGCGCCTGTGGCAGGGCCAGGAGGTCACGTCTACGCTGACGTGCCGAACCGCGTCATCGCCTACATCATCGACGCGATCATCCTGTTCGTGATCTTTCTCGTGGTCAACATCGTGCTCGGCGGCATCCTGCCGCGAGCCACGGTGGTGGCTGACCCGAACAACCCGCTCGGGTTCCGCGTCGACCAACCGATCGTGACGATCTTGATCTTCGCTCTGCTCAACTTCGCGATCACGGCCGCCTACTTCGTGTACAGCTGGACGGCGATGCGCGGTTCGCCGGGGATGAAGGTCCTCGGCATGCAGATTGGGAGCGAGCGCGACGGAAGCACGATCACCATCAACCAGGCGTTCATGCGCTTCCTGTTCCTCGGCGCACCGTTCGGCATCGCGCAGGCGCTGACCGGGATCTCAAGTCTCGGCATCATCATCGTGATCGCCACGATCGCGTACTTCATCTTCCTCCTCGTGACGACCGCACAGAGCCCCACGAAGCAGGGCTTCCACGACAAGCAGGCACACACGATGGTCGTCAAGGCGGCGCGTTCGGTCGCCTGACCCTCACGTCCGCGTTCGAAACGACCCCGTCCCGCACCTGGACGGGGTCGTTCCATGTCTGCCCGGCCTAGACATCCACGGTTCGTCCACAACGGGGCTGTATCTGGTGGACAGGTTCGGCGGAGAACGGCGCAGCTCGTGGATAAGCCGGTTGTCCCAGGCGTCGGTGACAGATAGATTGGGTCTTGCCCGGAGGGGCCGTCGGAGACCCGACACCGCGATCACATCAAGGTGTTGGATCTCAGGACCGGTCGCTCCGGGCGTTTTCGTGCGCGGCGCAGGACACGACGGAGGGTCGCGAGGTGGAGGATGAGGCGCTGGGGGCGGCCCCCATCAGCCTGCCGACCGGCCCACACTCCTTCACGCAGCGTCTCGAAGGACTTGCCTCTGCGGTTCGCGCCCGCTCGGACCTCGTGCCGCGGATCGGCATCGTGCTGGGATCGGGACTCGGCAGCGTGGCGGACGCCCTGATCGACGTCACGGCGATTCCCTTCAGCGAGCTGCCGGGCTGGCCTGCCGCTTCGGCGCCCGGTCACGCCGGCAGGCTGCTGCTGGGCCAGCTGGAAGGGGTCCCGGTGGCCTGCCTCCAGGGCCGGCTCCACCTGTACGAGGGCCATCAGGCGCGCCTGGTGGTGGAGCCGGTACTGCTGATGGGCTGGCTCGGCGCGCGGGTGATCCTCTTGACCAATGCCGCGGGTGGTATCGGTGCCGGGTTCGCGGCCGGGACGTTGATGGTCATCGCCGACCACCTCAACCTGACAGGCACCAGCCCGCTGAGCGGCCCCAACGACGACCGGATCGGCACCCGCTTCCCCGATCTTGTCGACGCCTGGAGCCCGGCCCTCCGCGCGCTCCTGCACGAGTGCGGGCAGGCGGAGGGCATCGAGCTGGCAGAAGGTGTCTACGCCGGCCTCACCGGTCCGACGTACGAGACCCCTGCCGAAGTGCGGATGCTGCGGACCTTGGGCGCCGACGCCGTTGGCATGTCCACGGTCATGGAGGCGATCGCGGCCCGCTGGGCGGGCCTGGAGCTCGCCGGCGTCTCCCTGATCACGAACCCGGGCGCCGGGGTCACAGGTCAGCCACTCACCCACGAGGAGGTGTTGACCGCCGCCAATGAGGCCGGCCCCAGGCTCAGCCGCGTGGTCCGTCGCTTCGTGCGCGCCCTGGGCGCGGATGGGGCCTCTGTGCAAGGCGGCTGATAGGGTGAACGCGGCCCCGAAACGCTCCCGCAAGGTGCCCTCTGGCGCACGCTACTCCGGTCATCCGGTGCGCGGACAACGCGCCGCTCAAGGGATGCCGTAGCACGACGGGAGATCACGAAGCGATGCGTAAGGGCTCATCGGTCCTGGGGAAGGATGTCCTGAGCCTGGCCACCGGCCAGAAGCTGCACACCATCAAGGATGTCGTCATCAACGAGGCCAACGACGACATCGTCGCCCTCGTCCTGCAGGAAGGCGGGTTGCTCAGCAGCTCGCTCGTCGTGCCGGTCGACCGGATCACCAGCTTCGGCAAGGACGCCGTGGTGGTGCCGGACGCCGACGCGGTCGGACGTATCTCCGACTTCCCGGAGATCCAGCCGCTCGTCGAGCGCCGTGGCCGCATCACCGGTCGCAAGGTGTTCACCGAGAGCGGCGAGGACCACGGCACGATCAAGGATATGTATTTCGACGAACGATCAGGCCGGGTGGTCGGGTTCGAGGTGTCGGGGGGGATCGCCGCCGACCTCGCCGGAGGCACCTCCTTCGTCTCGGTCGACCAGATCGTTCGCACCGGGCCCGACATCGTCTACATCCAGCCCGAGGCGGTCGCCGCCATGGAGGCACAGGAAGGCGGCCTCAAGGGCGCGATCTCCAGTGCCGGCGAGAAGGTCGGCAAGGCAGGCGAGTCGCTCAAGGCGACCGCCGAGCAGCAGCAGGAGCAGGCCGTCGTGGGGCGCCGAGCCCAGGCGGAGATCACCGACGAGAACGGCACCATCGTCGTCGCCCGCGGCCAGCGCATCACCCGGGAGCACGTGGAGGGCGCCCGCGCCTCGGGCAACCTGCCGGTGCTGCTCCAGTCGGCGCCGGCCCCCGCGCCGATCGACGGGGACCAGGCGAAGGACACCGCGCAGGCCGCCGGTGACAAGGCCGGCAGCCTCTGGGACTCGTTCACCCGCAAGCTGGGGGAGATGACGGACGCCACGGGCAAGCGGATGGACGACAGCCAGACCAAGCGTCGGCTCCAGGAGATCGAGGACGCCGTCGGCCGTCCGGTGACGAAGGTCATCCTCGATCGGCAGGACAACGTGGTCCTGAATCTCGGCGACATCATCACCCACGAGGCCGTGCAGAAGGCCTACGACGCCGGTGCGCTCGACAGCCTGCTCGCGTCCGTCTACAAGGGCGAGGTCACCTTCGAGCGGGACGAGATGAAGGCGCCCGTGGAAGGCGAGGCGACCGTCGAGAAGGCGAGCGGCGAGGCGCCCCTCGTCGACGAGCTGCAGCAGAAGGTCGACACGGCCGAACGAGAACGGGAAACGGCCAAGCAGGCCAAGAAGGAGCAGGCGGAGGCCGAGCGTCAGCAGCGCGAGGAGGAGCGGAACGCCCGCGCCGAGGAGCGCGATCGCCGCACACAGGAGCGGACAACCACTGCCCAGTCAGAGGGCGATGACGAGACGCCGCCGAAGACCGACGTGGACACCACATCCGTGACGCGCTGAGAGCCGAACCGTCCACGGAGTGTCCACAGCGGAGCGAAAGGTGTGGAGACGCTACCCGGCGCAGGTGGCATCTCGTGGACATCCTCCTTGTGCCACGTCCCGGAAGCCGGTAGATTGGGTCTTGCCCGGAGGGGCCGTCAAACGGATCGGCACCGAGATCACATCAAGGTGCAGGTTCGTGGGACTGGTCGCTCCGGGCGTTTTCGTGCCCGTCGGATGACGAGGGACGGCGCGTTGAGGGCCCGTACGAGGCCGTGGAGTGCGGCTGATGCAGAACTCGGCCCAGGGCGCCTGGGTCGGACTCGCGGCGCGAGGGTCAGACGGTGGGCAACTCGCGCCCGGCGGCCTTTGCGGCGGTCCGCTTCTCTGCCCACGCCGCCAGCACGTTGTCCTTGTGCGGCCGGATGGGGCAGTGCTCGTCGCGGTTCCTGTCCTCGTCGCAGTAGCCCAGCGGAACGCACTTCGGCGCCAGGAATGAGCCGAGGAACGGGCTCACGCCGAAGACCTCGTGACGGATGAGCTGGAAGAGCCGCCGGATCTCCCACTGGGCCATCGTGCAGAGGCGCAGCCCGGACATGTGGATGAGCGCGCGCAGGTTGGCGGTCATGATCAGGTTGGTGCGCGTCGCGTTCGGCATCACGAACCGCGCGTCCTCGCCGGGGATGCCCGCTTCCAGCAGCTCACCGTAGAACCGGAGCGAGTCATCCATCTCCGCCGTGAAACGGTCACGGAGGTCAGCCGACGCGTCCTGGAGCGTGCCCGGAACCATGTAGGACGGCCGCTTGTAGTCGAGATACCGCTGTGACTGCTGGTCGAACGCGACCCCCGCGCGATGGCGCACCAGTTGGTGGGAGAGCGTTCGCGTCACGCCGCTGATGGCGAACGTGAAGACGATGTGCTCGATGGTCGAGCCGTGGCCGGACTCGATGACCCGCCGGATCAGGTCCTGCTGCTTCTCGGTCGCGACGCGACCGCTCGAGGCGCGCTCGAAGATGTCGTCGGGCTCGAGCTCGCTGTAGCAGGTGCGGCAGGCGGTGTAGATCAGCGGCAGGTAGTACTGCTGGGCGATCTCCCGGGTCGGGAACAGGAGCTTCGCGCGCATGCCCAGCTCGCGCGTCGCCGGGCTTTTCGGAGTGGCGGACCTCGGAGCTTCCGGGCTCGCGGCGGGCTGATCCTGGATGGGCGCGGTCACGGCCAGAGTGTACGGCCCGCGGCCATCGAGGATGCCGCGGGCCGGGCCACGGCTCAGGGCCGGGCGCTGGGAAGCGGCAGGATCGTGTTGCTGTCCACCGGCAGGTAGATGACCTGGACCTTGTCACCCAGCGCGTCGATCTGCCGGCTGCGGAGGACCTGCTCGGTGAGACTCGCCCCGATGAGCCGGTTGGCATCGGCCTCCGCCTGTGCGTGCAGGCGCACGCTCTCGGCGTCTCCCTTGGCGCGCTCGACCTGCGCCTGGGCCTCACCAGAAGCGGCGGCCTTGGCCTGCTCTGCCTGGACCTTGCGCTGCTCGAGGATGTTCCTCTCGGTCGCGACCTGGAGTTCCTGGACCTGCTTGTTCTGGATCGCCTGGTTGTAGGCATCGTTGAAGTCGACGTTCGCCAGGGCCACATCGTCGACGATGATCCCAAGCGGCTCCAGCTTCGCCTTCAGCTTCTCCACCGTGCGGATACGGATCTGCTCGCGCTGGGGAAGTACCTCTGCGACCCCGAACTGCGGCACGATCTCCTTGACGATGTTCGCGTAGAACGGGATGACCACCTTGTCCCGGTAGTCGAGCCCGATGTTCTGGTAGATGTCGGACGCGAACTGCGGGGCGACGTGGATGTTGAGGACGCCCGTCAGGAAGACATCCTGGTACTCCCTGGATGCTGCGCCCAACCTCTCGAACGGGATGGCCTGGACGCGCGTGTCCACGACCACGATGTCGGTCGCGAAGGGGATCTGGAGGCTGATACCCGGCGAGGCCTCGTTGTCGTCGACCGTCTGCCAGTGCTTCACCACGCCGACGCTGCCGGCGGGCACGATGCGGATGCTGAGGAGAAAGATGCCGAGGATGACGGCCGCGACACTGCCGATGCGGGCCGCGCTGCGGCCCTCGCGAGGAGCCTTGATGGTCCGGCCCCGCTCGTCCTCAGCTGCAACCCTCGGCCACAACAGGCTCGAGAAGATGAGACCACCGACCCCCGCCAGGAACAGGGCGAAACCGATGAGCGGAAAGAGGGCTTCCACGGGACTCCTTTGCCGGCGAGCGGATCGTCACCGAGGCAGGATACGGTCCCATCACCGGTCTCGTACGGTCAGCGGATTCCCGTGTCGTAGATGAGCGTCAGGGCGCCTGCGCCGGTCGCGAGGACGGTGACCTGTACCGGTGCGGGTGTGCCCATGAGTCCGCGACCGGTTGCGCCTCGACGGTGTAGGTGCCGCCGGGAACGGACAACATCGCGTGGCCCGTCGCGTCGCTCGTGGCCCGCGCGATCTCGCCGGCCGCCGCGTCGCGGACGATGACCGTGGCGTTGGCCACCGGACGCGGCGTGCAGGCGGGATCGGGCGGGGTGGTCTCGACCGGGCAGTGCGGGCCGGAGACCAGCGTGACGTCGAGGAAGCCGGGGGAGGCTCCGGGGCTCGGGACACCGCTCGGAACGGGGCTCGCGAGTGGGCTCGCGGGCGGTGTGCCCGAGGGGGTCACGGCTGGCGTTGGTGCCGCGGAGGGCGGGCTCACGGCGGGGTTCGCGACCGGGTTGCAGGCAGCTGCCAGCGCGGTGAGGACGAGGAGTGGGAGGATGGCAGCTGAGTGGTGTCGTGTCATGGCCGCCAGACGTGCGACCCGGCCCACCGGTTTCCAGCCGCTTCTCCCGGCATCGTCGCGCCGCCGGGAGGCAAGGAGGTCTCATGGCACTGCGTCGGTTCCTCGGATTGAAGGGTGCGGACCCCGGAGATGCCGCCGGCGACCCGGCCGGTGAGGGGCACCCATCCGGGGCGCCCGACGCAGCCGACCGGGCGGCCGAGACCGCCACCGTCCGCAGGATCGTCGCGGAGCTCTCCGCGTTGCCGCCCGCCCAGGGACGGTTCCTGGCGGGCTTCGCCTACATCCTGAGCCGGGCCGCGCATGCCGACCTCGACATCAGTGCGGAGGAGACCCACCTCATGGAGCGGTACGTGGTCGACTACGGCCGATTGCCGGAGGCCCAGGCAGTGCTCGCCGTGGAGATCGCCAAGAACCAGTCGCGGATGCATGGCGGGACCGAGGACTACCTCGTGACGCGCGAATTCCGTGACGTCGCCACGGAGGAACAGCGGCTGGCCTTGCTGCGCTGCTGCTATGCCGTGGGTGCGGCCGACGCGTCGATCTCCGCGGAGGAGAATGCCGAGATCCGCCAGATCGCCTCCGAGCTGGGGCTCGACCGCTCCCGGCTCAATGCCGTGGCCGAGGAGTTCAAGGATCAACTCTCGGTGATCCAGGCGATGCGTCGGTCCCACGGGGGTGCTGGTGATGGTGCAGGCGGGAATGCGGCAGGCGGGAACGCGGCCGGCTGACGCGCCCGGTCGCTACTCGACGTCCGCTTCAGGCTTGGCCGGGGTGCGTTGCAGGTCAGCCTCCGGCAGCAGCAGGTAGCGGTAGGCGATCGCCGCGATCGCCGCACCCATCAGTGGACCGATGATCCAAACGTACCAGTCACCGTACTGGGCGGTCGCGACAGCAGGCCCGAACCAGCGTGCGGGGTTCATCGCCGCACCGGTCAGCGGGCCGCCCATCATGATGTCCGCCCCGACGGCGAAGCCGATCGCCAGGCCGCCGACCTTGGGACCCCGCGGGTCGATGGCCGTGCCAAACACCGCGACCAGGAGCACCACGGTCAGGACGACCTCGATCCCGATGCCGACCGCGGGCGAGATGCCCGGCGCGAGAGCCGGGGTGCCGATGGTGGGCGACTGCTCGGACGTGAAGACCGCCCGCAGGGCGAGCCCGGCAGCCAGTGCGCCGATCAGCTGGGCCAGGACGTAGGTCGCGGCACGGCGGGACTCGATCTGGCCGGCGAGCCAGACGCCGAAGGTCACGGCCGGGTTGAAATGCGCGCCGGAGACCGCGCCGAGCGCCGAGACCAGGACGGCCAGCACCAGGCCGTGCGCCAGGGCGATGGTGATCAGCCCGGGTCCGCCGGGCCCGCCCGTCGCACCGCTGAAGTCGGCCAGCGCGGCCGATCCGGCGCCCACGAAGAAGAACAGGAACGTGCCGGCGCCTTCGGCGATCAACTGGTTCCATGGATTCCTGCGCATGGGCGTCCTCTCCTCGGTCGCTACGGGCCAGCGCGCCAGATGGTAGCGCCACGCGTGACCGTGGTCGCGCCAATTTCTGCGCGCCATACTGTCGCCTGACCCCGAGGGTGCTGGGGTCGAGGTCCCGCGGATCGGCGAAGGTCATGCCCACGACATTCGCCTCGGATCGGTCGGTGACCGTCGCGAGAGGGAGGGACGTTGGCGCTGCTCAGGATGCCGGGGCGCTCCGAGGGGGAGGCGGCTTCGATGCAGATCGAGTTGCCCGCCGGCAAGCAGCTGGCGCTCCGCGACGGGCGGCGGCTGGGCTACCTGGAGTACGGCGATCCGAAGGGTCGGGTGCTGTTCTTCTTCCACGGCTTCGGCAGCACGCGCCTGATGCGCCATCCCGATGAGTCCATTCCCGCCGAGCTTGGAGTGCGCGTGATCTCCGTGGACCGTCCCGGCATCGGTCTCTCAGACCCGAAGCCAGGACGGGCGCTGCTCGATTGGCCGGCGGATGTCGCGGCGATGGCCGACGCGCTGGGCATCGGTCGATTCGCCGTACTGGGCTGGTCGGGCGGCGGTCCGTATGCCCTCGCGTGCGCCTGGATGCTGCCCGAGAGAGTGACCTCGGCCGGCGTCATCAGCGGGCCGGCGCCACTGGTCCATGAGCGCTCCGGCGAGTACCTGAAACGGCGGCAGCGAGGAGCCGTGCGCCTCGCGTTTCGGGTCCCCTGGGTGCTTCGCCTGGCGCTCTGGCGATGGGGACGGCCCCAGCGACGCGATCCCGTGGCTTCGTTCGACAGCGCCGTCGAGGGGATGATCGCCTCCGACCAGCAGCTGATGGCGGACCCGCGGTTGCGCGAGATCATGATCGAGAACGCGAGCGAGGTGTACCGCCAGGGCGGCCGCGGGATGTACGACGAAGGGCGCATCCTCACCGGCCCGTGGGGATTCCGCCCGGAGTCAGTCCGTGCCGAGGTCCACCTCTGGCACGGTGACCTTGACGATACCGTGCCGGCCGAGATGGGCAGGCACCTGGCCCGGACGATCCCGGGATGCCGGGCGTCGTTCTACCCGACGGAGGGCCATCACCTGCTGTACCACCGCTGGCGGGAGATCCTTCTGCCGTTGGCCCGCTCGCTGGAAGCGCGTCCCGACAGCTGATGGAGACCACGACGCTGCCGGGCCTCAGCGAGATCGAGGCCGCCGCACGGCGCGCCAGCGGCGAAGGCAACGATGTCCGCATCGAGAGCGGCCGCTCGTACGGCCGGATCCTGCGCGAGAACGCGTTCACCGCGGTCAACCTGCTGCTCATCGCGATCTCTCTCGGACTGGTCGCGCTTGGCCTGCTCGGCGACGCGGCGGTGACGGCCGTCCTCGTCATCGTCAACGTGGTCATCGGTGTCTTCCAGGAGACCCGAGCGAAGCGGAGCCTCGATCGACTCGCCCTGCTGACGAAGCCCACGGCACAGGTCATCCGCGATGGGGTGGAGCGCACGATCGATCCGTCAGAGGCGGTGCTGGGCGACCTGCTCATGGTCCGGCGCGGCGACCAGCTGGTGCTCGACGGAACCGTGGTCGACGGCCGGATGGAAGTCGACGAGTCGCTGCTGACGGGCGAGGCCGATCGGATCCCGAAAGGGATCGGTGACGAGGTGCTCTCCGGCAGCTTCTGCGTGACGGGCTTCGCCACGTTCGAGGCGACACGCGTCGGCGCCGAGAGCTTCGTCAACCAGCTGACGGCCGGGGCTCGCGCATTCCGATCCGAGCGCACGCCGCTCCAGCAGGACGTGGTGCGGGTGATGCGCGTGATCGCCGTGCTCATGGCCGTCACCGCGATCCCGGTCGTCATCGCGTTCCTGCGCCAGTACGGCGGCATCCCGCCCGCGACCGAGGCGGTACGAACGGCGGCCGTGCTGGTCGCGCTCGTCCCGCAGGGGCTGATCGTGATGATGACCGTGACCTACGCGCTCGGGGCCGTGCGGTTGGCAGACAACAGCGCGCTCATCCAGCGCGCGAACGCCATCGAGCGGATGAGTCGCGTGGACCTGCTGTGCCTGGACAAGACCGGCACGCTCACGACTCCGCTCATCGAGATCGCCGAGATCCGGGCACTCGCCGTGGATGACCTGGCGCTGAAGGAGATGCTCGGCGCCTTCGTCGCCAGCGCCACGCTTGCCACCCGGAGTGCCGATGCCATCCGCGCAGCGTTCCCCGCCACGGCGCGGCCCATCAGCGACGAGGTGCCGTTCTCCTCCGAGCTGCGCTGGAGTGCCGTCTGCTTCTCGGAGGGCGCCCGCGTCGGGACCTACGTGATGGGTGCCCCCGAGGTGATCCGTCCGAAGCTCGTCCCCGGGCCATCCACGAATCTCATCGCGGGCCAACTCACTGAGTGGGCCGAGCAGGGCCTGCGGGTGATGCTGTTCGCCGGTCGTGCCGAGGTCGTGCCGCTCCATGACGGCGAAGATCCCTGCCTGCCCGAGTCGATGCAGCCGCTCGGCATCGTGGCGCTTCGGGAGCAACTGCGGCCGGATGCGCGCGAGACACTCGCGAAGTTCGGCCGCGCCGGCGTCGACCTGAAGCTCATCTCCGGCGACAATCCGTCCACGGTCGCCGCGCTCGCCAGGCAGGTCGGGCTGGACGCCGGTCACGTGATGTCGGGCCTGGAACTCGAATCGATGGATGACGAGGCTTTGGCGGAGGCCGCCTCGAACGTGCGCGTCTTCGGTCGCGTGCCACCGTCGCTCAAGGCGCGATTGGTGGAGGCCCTGCGTGGCCGCGGGTTCTACATCGCCATGGTCGGGGACGGCGTCAACGACGTCCTTTCCCTGAAGCAGGCGCACCTCGGCATCTCGATGCAGAGCGGTTCCCAGGCGACGCGCGCCGTGGCGGACATGGTGTTGCTGAACGACTCGTTCGAGGCACTGCCCGAGGCGGTCCTGGAGGGTCAGCGGATCATCACCGGGATGCAGGACAGCCTCCACCTGTTCCTGGCACGGGCTTTCTCGATGGCCTTTGCGATCTTCGGCGTGGCGCTGCTCGGCCTCGCCTTCCCGGTGACGCCGAAGCACAACACGGTCCTGGCGCTGCTGACGGTCGGCGTCCCGACGCTCGCGCTCGCCGTCTGGGCACGACCAGGCCCGGTCGGGCGGAACTCGCTTCGCCGCACGCTGCGGACGATCCTGCCTCCGGCACTGGCCGTCGCGCTCATCGCCGTGCCCCTGTACACCTGGTACGCGGGGCGCGCGGATCCGGGGATCGCGCGCACGGCGTTCACGACCTTTTCGATCTTCTGCGGCCTGGCGCTCATCCCGCTGCTGGAGCCTCCGGTCGGCGAGTCGTTCAGCGGAGCCGACCGCGACGGACCCGACTGGCGCCCGACTATGCTGGCCTTGGCGATGCTGCTCGCCTACGGGCTGATCTTCGTGGTCGCGCCAGCACGCGAGTTCTTCGAGCTGATCCCGCTGGCCATCAGCGACGTGGTGCTGATCGGCTCGCTGGCAGGGCTCTGGGCGTTGCTGGTCGTCCTGTTCTGGCGAGTCCGGATGTACGACCGCGCCACGCTCGGCTGGCGGCGCGCCCGCAGCTGAGACCGACGGTCCAGGCGGGCGTTGCCGCCTCCGCTCCTCGCTCACGCACCTCCAGTGCGCTCGCTCCGGTGCTCGGACGGCGCCTTCGCCCGGACCGCCGGGACCGATCGCTCAGGCGGGCGTTGCCGCCTCCGCTCCTCGCTCACGCACCTCCAGTGCGCTCGCTACGCCGCCGGCGACCCGTCGACGAGCCGGAGCTCCGCTTCGACCTCGTCGATGCGCGAGAGCACCACGGTCCGCATCCGATCGAGGGCGATGGTGATGACCTGCGCGGTCGTGCCGATCGAGGTCAGCTGGGTCTTCATCTGGCGGATCCCCTCCAGCTGCTCCCGGATCCCCTCCAGCGCCCGGCCGACCGCCGCACCATCGAGTGATTGCTGGTCCTCGCGCAGACATGCCAGCGCCAGCAGGCGAGCGAGGCGTACCGCGCCCTCGAGGTTCGCGGGCTCAGGCGCATCCGGATCGACGACGCAGTAGACGTCGCCCGCTCGCACATCGAACGGCGCGATGCCCGATGGCGCGTGGTTCGGGGTGAAGATGACCAGACCGACCGCGGCGCCGCGGTTCACCTTGGCCTCACGCAGCTCGTCGCGCATGAGGCGGCCCGAGACCGTGCGGTCCTTGGCCTCGATGACCACGCGCAACTCGGCACCGCGCGTCTGGTCCGGGGAGACGGTCAGCACGAAGTCGCCCTTCTTGGAGCGGGCGACGCCGCCGGCCTCGTCGCCGGTGCGATCCAGTACGTCGCCGGAGCCGCGCACGATCTCGCCCAGCATCGATGCAAGGAGCGACTCGAAGTCGGCACCCTTGGCCGCCGATCGCTGCCGCTCCGTGGCTCGCGCCGCCGCGGCTGCCTCGATAGCCGTCAGGCGCTCGTTGAGCCTCGTGAAACCGGCGCTGACCTCCGAGCGGAACTGGTGGAGCGGCGAACCCAGGCGCGTGGGGTCCAGCAGCACGGCCAGCCGCGACGCGTCACCATCGAAATAGTCGCCGAGCAGCTGACGCATCCGCCCGATGGCGCTGTCGCGCTTGGTCTCGTCGAACAGTTCCGTGACGAAGCTGCGCAACGCACCACGATCGCCGAGGAACTTCTCCAGCGTACGCGGCAACCGCCCGTCGCCGTCGCTGAAATTCGTTCGAAGCATGTCGTCGAGGGCTTTGGCAGCACGCTCGTTGGCCGCTTCCGTCTGGCTCAGCAGCGCGCCGAACTCCCGGCGCACGACATCGACGTTCACGGTGACGCCCACGTCCTGCAGCGCGACGAGGCCGATCCGGAGCGCCCGCTCCACGAGCGTGGCGCGTTCGCTCTCCGGCCGCTCCACCACGAATGCGGCGAGGCCGGGGTCACGGATGGTGAGCTGGTCGATGATGATGCGCTCGCCCTCGACACGGATGGGCGTGGCGGTGCGCTGGTCGGGGGAGGGGAGCGGAACCAGGCGGCGTGCTTCCATATCCCGAAAGCTGGCGGCTGCCTGTGTCAGCTAGCGTGTCACAGGTGCGGCACACTCCGGCAAGAGGCATTGGATCTCGAGGAGGACCGATGGTGACCGACACGCGTCCACCGCTGCGGATCTTCCTTGGCCACGGCGCGGCCGGCAGCTCCGCGACGATGCGGCCGTGGGCCGAGGGCCTGCAGCGTCGCGGCTTCGACGCCACCGCCATCGATCTTCCGAAGCGACGCGCCGAGGACGCCGTGCCGGCCCTTCTCAAGCAGGCACCACCGGGCCCGGACGTGGTCGTGGGCGGCCACTCCTACGGCGGCCGCGTCGCGAGCCTGGCGGCGGCCGAGCATCCGTACGCCGGCCTCTTGCTGCTGAGCTATCCGCTCCACCGGCCCGGGCATCCCGAGCAGTCGCGAACGGACCACTGGCCGTCGATCGCCTGTCAGACGCTGGTGCTCTCCGGTGAGGCCGATCCTTTCGCGCAGATCGATCGGCTCCGCACTGCGATGCCGCTCCTGCCGAACGCCCAGCTCGTCACCTACCCGCGCGTGCGCCACGGACTCGGACCGGTCCTGGAGGACGCCCTCGACCGAGTGGTCGAGTTCCTGGTCGAGCTCGGTCGCTGACGCGGTACCCAGAATCGACGAGCCCGGCGCCGTTGCCGGGCCGGGCTCGTGCAGTTCAGGGGGATCGATGGTTCAGTCGATCCTGAGCTCCATGGTGCGGGACTGGCTACGATCACCGGCGTCGATACCGGTGACCCGGACCGACCCCATGCCGGCTTGTCCGGCATCCCGGAGGTAGACCGTCGCGACGTATCGGCCCCGGGCCGAGGTCGACTGCGACCCGACCGTATACGAGGGGACACCGGGTTGGGTGATGGTCACGCTCGGGTTGCGCGAGAGTGACTCCGTGGAGATGATCACGAAGGTCACCTTGGCGCCGCGACGCGGCGAGGTATCGGAGGCAAAGATCTTGAAGGCTCCGACGAAGATCGTCTGGCCCCACCACTCGTTGCCCGCCTCGGTCTTGACGACCGTCAGGGCGCGGTAGTAGCCGGTCGGCGCGGCGTTGCCCGCCATGTCGATGCCCCTCCAGGTCCAGCTGTAGTCGCCGGCCCGCATCTGCTTGCCAGGCGCCCACTCGGCGATGAGCTGTCCACTGATGGTGGTGATCCGGAAGGCCAGCTCGCCGCCACTCCTGAGTGTCGAGCTGAGGGTCGTGCTCGATGCGAGGCCGTCACCGTCGTTCGGGTAGAGCATCGCGTTCGAGACGGCGGGCGACTTCATGGCGGTCAGGATCCTCACCCCGACCGTCGCCGGCTGACCGAGATTGCCGGCGGCATCACGCGGCCGGATCCTGAGCCAGTAGGAGCCGTCTGGGATCCTTGCGCCCTTGCCGTCGCGGCCGTCCCAGAGATGCGACGTCCGTCCCGAGGTGGCCCACTTGGAATAACGCCCCACGACGGTGCCGTCGTCCGTCTCGACCTTCGCGTCGAGCCAGGCGTTCTCCGAGAGCGTGTGGTACAGCCGGAGCGACTCGCGGATGCCGTCGCCGTTGGGGGAGACGATGCCGCGGATCCTGTCGGCCGCCGTCGCCGGCGGGGTGGCGGTCATGGAGAGCGCCGTCAGCTTCGGTGCCGTGCGGTCCGGCTGGGGCGTGGGTGCGGGCTCGGGATCCGGATCCGGCGTGGGTGCGGTCCCGGCCTTCCACTGCGCGGTGGTCATGCCGAGATTGCCGACCACGGACCGGATATAGCCGTGGTTGCTGCGGTCCAGGTGGCCGCTGTAGGGCCTGGATCGAACGGAGGCGAAACGCACATCGCGACCACCGACGTAGCCGTCGTAGTCACCCCGACCGCGGGTCATGAAGATCTGGTCCATCGTCGCCTGGCGGGTCATCAGCTGCTGGACGAAGTCATCCTGCTGGCCCCAGTAGTAGGCGAAGACGGCGCGTGCGCCGGACTTGATGAAGCCGGCCCCGTAGTTGTCGACGCGCTGCTTGGCGGTCCACTCGCTGGGAATCGACTGGCCGGACTGTCCGTTGCCGGCCGAATAGCACATGTGGTGGAGCAGCACGATGGCGTTCGTGCCGAGCCGGATGCTCTTGGAGACGGGCCCCTCCCCGTAGTACTTCGTGGAGTAGCTGCTCGCGCCCTCGTATGGGTTCAATCCGAGACCGTTCTTCGTGTCGGTCTGATAGGGCGGGTACTCGCTCGGCCAGCCGTTGCCGTGGCCCAGCACGATCACGAGCTTCGCGCCCTGGATGTTCGCGAGCACCTTGCTCCACGTCGCGCGCGGATGGAACACGCGACGGACATCCATGCCGTATCGCTCACCGGTCTTGGCGAACGCCTCACCGATGCCCAAATAGCGCGAGGTCTCGCTACCCGAGGGGCCGACGATGACCACGAGCTTGAGAGCCGGAGCGCCGGCTACCGCGGGCGCCGGCGCCGCAGCAGCGCCGGTCAGGGAGACCAGCAGCGCGATGAGCGGCAGGAACATGGCTCGCCGGCCGATCGGCGAACGCAACCTCGCATGGCGGGGTCGCTCGACCCGAGTGAGCGGTTCGCGTCCGTGGGCCGCCAGCGTGGCGGATGGTCGTGCCTGGACCAGGCTGCGCGGCCTCAGGCTGAACGTGGACGGGTGGTTCGTGGCGAGGGGCCGGGCCTGGGCGAGGGGCCGGGCTTGGGCGAGGCTCCGGGTCGGCTCTTGGATCGCGCCCGACCGCCGGGTGGGCTGCTGATCAACGCCGGGATGCCACGAGGCGAACTGAGATGAGCGTGTGACGGGGCCGTTGCTGATGGGTGAGTTGCCGGACGCCCGCTGGGCGCCGCTGCTTGTCCACGGCAATAGGTTGCCTCCTCTCTGCCAGAGACCGTGCGGGCACACGGAAACGGTGTCCTGGACCGAGGCGCGGGTGGCGAAGACGGGGCGCGATGGGCTTGGAGCGCTGCGACGGCGCGCTTAGCGGTGGCGACGGATGCCTGGGGTCACCCGAAGGCCACGGTCGACCGGCACTGGGGTGTCGGTCTGGGCTGATGTCGGACTGGTCACCCGGCCAGCCCGCTGGTTCTCCCGCTCTCGATCGGTCTTGTTCGGCGCTGGTCCCCCCGTGGGGCGCCAGCTGATCGGCGCAGTATGCCCCTGATCGCTGCCATCGTACATCACCGATTTTCGCCACCTCGCAAACTCGTTGCGAAAGTCCCTCGGAGGCGCGCTCAGGTCGACCGGATCGCACGAAGCCGCTGGGCTGCGGCCTCCAGCGTCGTGTGGCGCTTGGGGAACGCGAAGCGGACCTTGGTGCGCCCCGGTTCCCGGTGTGCGTAGAACGACGAGCCGGGCACGGCGGCCACGCCCGGCGCCGCCGCGATCCGGCGTGTGAACGTGACGTCGTCCTCGTCGGTCAGGTCCCGGATGTCGGTCATCACGTAGTAGGCGCCGTCCGGGATCGAGGTGCGGAAGCCCGATTCCTGGAGCGCGGCGACCAAGAGGTCGCGACGGACCCGGTACTCGAGCGTGAGTGCCTCGTAGTACTCGTCCGGCGACTGCATGGCGGTCACGCCGGCTGCCTGGAGCGGCGCCGCGGCACCGACCGTGAGGAAGTCGTGGACCTTGCGGATGCCGCTCGACAGCTCGGCGGGCGCGATCACCCAGCCCACGCGCCAGCCGGTCACCGAATACGTCTTGGAGAGCGAGTTGATGGCGACCGTGCGGTCCTCCATGCCCGGGACCGTTGCCATCGGGATGTGCTCGCCGTCGTAGACGATGTGCTCGTAGATCTCGTCGGTGAACGCGACGGCGTCCCACTCCACGCACAGCGCCGCGACCAGCTCGAGCTCTGCACGGGCGAAGACCTTGCCCGTCGGGTTGTGCGGTGAGTTCAGGACGATGCCCCTCGTCCGCGGCCCGAAGGCGGCCCGGAGCTCGGCCTCGTCGATCGACCAGTCGGGCTCGTGCAGCGTCACGTAGCGCGGCACCGCGCCGGAGAGGATCGCGTCAGGCCCGTAGTTCTCGTAGAACGGCTCGAACACGACGATCTCGTCGCCCGGATCGAGGATGCCGAGCATCGCCGCCATCATCCCCTCGGTCGCGCCGCAGGTGACGGTGATGTCCCGCTCGGGGTCCACCGCCCAGCCCGGGTACCAGCGCCGCGTCTTGGACGCGATCGCCTCGCGGAACGGCCGCGCACCCCAGGTGATGGCGTACTGGTTGATGCCGCCCTGGAGCGCCTCGCAGGCGGCGTCCTTGAGGGTCTGCGGCGCCTCGAAGTCGGGGAAGCCCTGGGCGAGGTTGATGGCGTCGTGCTGGAGCGCGATGCGGGTCATGTCGCGGATGACCGATTCCGCGAACGAGCCGGCCTTGCGTGAGATCGTGGGCATGGCGGCAGGGTAACGGAGCGGCCCGCGGGCCGAACCGCGCGCCTTCACGGTCGGATCCGTTCTCAGGACACCAGCACCTGGTGTCCGGCCGACGTGCCTCAAGCCGCGATCGCAAGCAGCCCGATGCGCACGCCCGAGCACGGATCACGCCTGTCGACCGCTCGCTGCGCCATCAGGACAGCGCCGCATCGTGGATACGAGGTGTCACCATCCTGAGAGGTGGAGCATCCGGCTTGCGCGTGAGCCGAGTGCCGCCGCCGGCGGCCGACCCGCCGCTCAGTCGACCGGCCTGACCGTCCCCCAGTAGAAGGGGTCGCCACGCGTGAGGCGCGTCTCCCAGCCGAGCCGCGCCAGCGCCCCGCCAAGCTCAGCTGGATCCCAGAGCACCTTCACGATCCGGAACCGGCGCCCGTCGCGCAGTGTGCGGACGACCACCTCGCCCACCGCGGCGCCCTCGCGGACCACGCGGCCCGCGCCGCCCTCGTCGCCCTCGGCGGCTGCCGTCTCTTCGCGCCAGGCACCGTGTGGCGTTTCGTCGATGACGAACGCAACGCCGTCGAGCGCGAGCATCTCGCCCACGCTCTGCCAGAACGCCGCGAATCGCTGCCGCGGGATGTGGGATAGCAGGAAACCGAACACGACCAGCGGCACGGGCTCGGCCGGCCGCCACGCGAAGACGTCCCCGACGACCCGCCGCACGTTCCCGGCCTGCACCTTCGCGGCATTCAACGCCAGGACCTCAGGCGACGTGTCGAGGGCCGTCACCTGTCCAGCGATCTCGGCGAGGACGCCGGTGAACTGGCCGGTGCCGGCGCCCAGCTCGATCGCGTGCTCCACCGGCCCGAGCCGGCGGAGATCACCGACGGCCAGCGCGGTGACGTTGGCGAACGGATCCCCATCCGGGCGGCTGGTCGCGTCGTACTCCGGCGCCCGTTCACGGTAGTAGCGGACCTGCTCGGCCAGCAGCTCGTCCACGCGTCGGTCTCCTCGGATCACCTGGTCGGTGAGGCTAGCCGAAACCACGTGTGCGCGTGTGCCGCACGAGCCGGCTCGCACGAGGATGCAGCCACTACCATGCCGCCATGTCCATCTCACGCGAGACCGTCCAGCGGGCGCCCAAGGTGCTGCTCCACGACCACCTCGACGGTGGCCTGCGTCCCCAGACGGTCATCGACCTGGCGCGCGAGCGCGGCTACACGGCGCTGCCGACGACCGACCCCGACGAGCTCGCGCGGTGGTTCGTGCGCGGCGCCGACCGCAAGAGCCTGGAGCTCTACCTGGAGGGCTTCGAGCACACCGTCGCACTGATGCAGGACCGCGACGCGATCGTGCGGATCGCCCGGGAGTGCGCTGAGGACCTGGCGGCGGACGGGGTCGTCTACGCCGAGATCCGCCACGCCCCCGAGCAGAGCATCGCCGGCGGGATGACGCTCGACGACGTGGTCGAGGCGACGATGGACGGCTTCCGCGAGGGCAGCGAGGGCCGGGGCATCACCGTCCGGTTCATCG
>JACDBP010000090.1 GCA_013694835.1 Chloroflexota bacterium | reverse complement strand
GCCCGCCACGCGACCATACCCGGGTCGGTCGCGCGCCGCAGCGGGCCAGTTCGCTGCGGCCGTTCCGTCGGGATGTCGCGCGAGGTCAAGGTCCCTCCCGAGCCACCGATGCACCGGCCGGTGTCGTTGCCGGAGCAAGCATCGTACCGTGGCCGACCGGCTCGGGTCCACCGCGGTCGTTGGGCTCGTCTACGGCCCGGATCCTCTGCCGGCGGCCCGTGGGTATCGATGCGACCGGCTCGCGACTTCAAGGCCGGTGCAACTCGGCCGGGGCGGCACGGCGAGCCGCAGCAACACCGGCGCGCCGAGACTGGAGACGCCGCGGCGAAGATCCGTGGCCGTCACGCTGGAGGGCCCCGTGCAGGAGATCGACAACGGCGGCGAGATCGACTTTCCGGTCGACGACGAGACCTACAACCTGCTCCAGACACTCGTCTCGAAGCTGGAGGCGCTGGACGCATACCGGACGTACCTCGAGGACTCCGAGGGCGACACCGCCTCGCTCTACGAGGAGCTCGCAAGGTCCGACTACGCCCAGGCCGAACGCATCCTTGCACTCCTTCGCCCCAAGCTCGCCGCGGGCTGAAGATCCAAGCCTCGACGGGCTGGCGCGGTAAGCTCGACGCCTTCACCACCACACCACCACCGCCACCCGACTCGACCTTCGGCCGCTCTTCCCCGCGAACGAGGCAACATCCCGCGTGCGCATCAGGCCCCGCATGACCACGATCGTTGGACGCGCCGTCCTGTCCGCGCGCCCCCGGCCAGTGATCCGATTGCTCGTGGCCGTGCTCGCCGTCTCGCTCTTCGCGGGGGTCGGCACCGCCCTGGCAGCCGCGCCGCGGGCGCTGCGCACCGCGGTCGACGACGAGACCGGCCGCCTGGCGGCGGACCGCGAGAGGATCCTCGACGCCTTCCAGGTCGTGGCCGACGGCCAGGACATCGAGCTCTGGACCCTGTGGATCACGTCGACGGACGGCATGGAGATCACCGAGTTCGGAGAGCGGGTCGCGGCACTGACGGACCTCGGCGATCGCGATGCGCTCCTGGTGGTCGCCCTGAACGACCGGACCGATACGGTCTGGATCGGGCCGGGTCTCGTGGACGAGATCTCCACCGCCGAGCAGGAGCGCATCCGAACCCAGCAGGTCGAGCCTCGGCTCGCACGGGCTGAGTTCGGAGCCGCTGTCATCGGGTTCGCGAACGGCGTGGCGGCAGCGGTTCCCGCCACGCCTCCGAGCAGTGGCCCGACCGCCATCGGTACCGGCCCCGGCGCGACCGTGCGCCCGACGGAGCCGGCGACGACCGTACCGCCGGCAGGCGGGGGTGGCGGCGGGATCGGCCTGCCAGTGCTGCTGGGGCTGATCCTCCTGGCTGTCGTCGGCTTCTGGGCCTATGGCCGCATCAGGCGCGGACGGGCAACGGTGGCACAGCAGACAGCGGACGAGCAGCTCGGCCGCGAGGCGAACGCGCTGTTGATCCAGACCGACGACCTGGTGCGCGACGCTCGGCAGGAGATCGGCTTCGCCGAGGCACAGTTCGGCGCCGAGGCCGTGAAGCCGTTCCAGCACCTGCTCGATGGTGCCGCTGCGGAGCTGAAGTCAGCCTTCCAGCTCGGCCAGGAACTCGACGACGCGGTGCCTGAACCACCATCCCGCCGGCAGGAGATGCTCAAGGAGATCGTCAGCCGCTGTGGCAAGGCACGTCAGGCGGTCGAGCAGGTCCGCACCTCGATCGAGGGGTTGCGAGACCTGGAGAAGTCCGCGCCCGAGCTGCTCGCCTCGTTGCCCGGACAGCTCGACGCCGTCGAGGCCCGCATCCCGGCCGCTGAGGGGACCCTCCAGCGGCTGCAGGCCTATGCCGACGGCACGTGGCAATCGGTTGCGACCAACGTGGCGGGCGCGCGGGAACGGCTTGCAGCCGCGCGGACGGTTCTCGCCGAGGGGCAGGCCGCGCTACAGGCCACGCCGCCATCGATGGCCCAAGCCGCCCTCAAGGCCCGCGCCGCCCAGCTCGACGGCTCCCAGGCGCAGACACTCCTCGACGCGATCGACAAGCTCGCCGTTTCGCTGGGCGAGATGCAACGTCAGCTCACCGCCGAGCTCGGGGCGGCGAGCGCGGACGTCGCAGCGGCCCAGGCAGCGCTCGCTGCCGGCACCGTCAGCGGCATGGAGCCACGGCTCGCGGAGGCGCAGGCTGCTCTCGCGTCCGCAGAGCAGGAGGCACGCAACGAGCGGCCTGACATCGTCGCCGCGCTGCGGCAGGCTTCCAACGCCAACCAGATGGCGGATCAGATCCTGGGCGGCGTGCGGGAAGTCGCTGCTCAGCAGGAGCGTGCGATCGCGATGGCGTCCTCGTCCGTGGCGACCGCGGATGCCAACGTGGCGCGCGTGCGCGACTTCATCGAATCACGGCGTGGCGTGTACTCGATCGGCCGGATGGCCCGTAACCGGCTCGTCGAGGCGGAGCGACGCGCGGACCTCGCGCGCTCGCTGCTGGGCACGGACGTCGGAAGGGCGACGCTCGAGGCGCAGAATGCGGATCGGCTGGCCGACGCCGCGTACCAGCTCGCACTCGACGACGTGGACGCCGTCAGTCCGCCGTCGGGCGGCTACGTCGAGCCGTATGCGCAGGGCCAGGTCACGAACCCCACCGAGTCGCTCGGCGGATTGCTCGGCATCCTGTTCGGTGGTGGCGGCGGTCGCGGCGGCGGCTGGGGGTCAGGCGGCTGGGGCGGCGGCTCCGGC
>JACDBP010000080.1 GCA_013694835.1 Chloroflexota bacterium | reverse complement strand
TCGGCCGGTGGCGGCGCTGGCTGCGCATAGCGAGCAGCCTGCTCGTCCGCCGGTGGCGGCGCTGGCTGCGCATAGCGAGCAGTGCGCTCAGCGGCCGGCAGCTCGTCAGCCATCACCGTGGGCCTGGTCTGCGCCGCGGCGGACTGCCCGGTTCGGGCGACGGCCGGGGCCCCGCTC
This sequence comes from Chloroflexota bacterium, assembly GCA_013694835.1. GTDB lineage: Bacteria > Chloroflexota > Limnocylindria > Limnocylindrales > CSP1-4 > JACDBP01. The sequence goes on along the minus strand of JACDBP010000080.1, from coordinate 6,444 downwards.
CAGGTGCTCGCCGTCCGGCCGACGAGGGCGGCCATCGCAGCAGCGGTCTCCGCCTGACTCGCCCCGGAGGCGACGTCGGTCGCCGCGAGCGCATCGGCGAACGCGACAGCGGATCGCGGTCGACCCGCCGGACGTTTCGCGAGCGCCTGCATCACGAGCGCGTCGAGCTCGCCTGACACGTGCGGTGTCGTGACCGCGAGGGCCTGCGGCGCCTCCCAGACCTGCTGATACGCCACGGTGGCGGTGTTGTCGCCGGTGAACGGCGGTCGGCCGGCGAGCATCTCGTACAGGACGATGCCCAGGGAGTAGACGTCTGACGCTGGACCGACCGGTTGCCCCGACGCCTGTTCCGGCGAGAGATACGCGGCGGTGCCGAAGCCCGTCCCCGCGGCGGTGATCGAGGTCGAGTCCGAAAGCGCCTTGACGATGCCGAAGTCGGTCAGGCGGACGACGCCGTCCGGGTCGAGCAGGACGTTCTGCGGCTTCACATCCCGGTGGATCAGCCCCTTGCCGTGCGCGACGGAGAGCGCAGCGCAGATCTGACGTGCGATCGAAATGGCGATCCGAGGGGCGAGACGGCCGTGCGCGACCAGCACGTCCTTGAGCGTCGGTCCGGCGATCAACTGCATCGCGATGTAGAGCGACCCGTCCGGTGCATCGCCGTAGTCGTACACCGGCACCGTGTTCGGGTGCGCGAAGGCCGCGGCGGCTTTCGCCTCGTTCGCAAATCGTTGCCGCGCGTCACGGTCGGCGACGAGCTGCGGCCGGAGGATCTTGATCGCGACGACGCGCTCGAGCCGCTGATCCCACGCACGGTAGACCTCGGCAGCGCCGCCTTCGCCGATCGACTCGAGCAGCCAGTAACGGTCGGCGACGCGCACGGCTTCTGGGGCGTCGGCACGACCCGGACGCTGGATGGTCATGGTGGGCTCCCCCGGAGCGGCTCGCGAGGCGACGGATGATGTCCGCCACGCCCGTCCGCGCATGTGCCGCGCGCCCGGGTGGAGGATGCGGGCGCCTTTCAGTTCGTAGAGCGGCAGGCGTTCGGCACTTGGCGAGCCAGCCACGGCGACGGCGGGGCGATCTCCTGCCAGGAGCTCAGCGCCAGGTCAGCTCGCGCTCCTGGAACTGCCCGTAGCCGCGCCGCCCGACGAACCTGCCGTCCACCACGACCGCCGAGCCCCGGACGAACACGGACCGCACCGCGCCGCTGACATCCAGCCCCTCGTACGGCGTGTAGTCGGAGGTGTGGTGGAGCTCGGCCTGGGTGAGCGTCCGGCGGACCGCCGGATCGAAGAGCACCAGGTCCGCGTCCCGGCCCTCCTCGACCGCGCCCTTCGATGCGAGGCCGAAGAGTCGGGCGGGGGTGGTCGAGAGCAGGTCGACCATCCGCTCGACGGTGATCCGCCCGCCCGCGACCCCCTCCGAGTAGACCGTCGCGAGCAGCGTCTCGATGCCCGGTCCGCCGTTGGAGATCCGGTCGAACGACTCGCTCCAGCTCTGCTTCTCGACGCTGCGCCGGTCCGGGACATGGTCCGTCCCGATCAGCGACAGGGAGCCGTCGGCGAGTCCCGCCCACAGGTCGTCGCGCTGGCCCTCCTCGCGGAGCGGCGGCGAGATCACGAAGCAGGCGGCGTCCTCATCGGGCAGCTCGTACTGCCGATCGGACAGGACCAGGTAGTGCGGGCACGTCTCGGCGAAGGCCTGGAGGCCCTCCGCCTGCGCGTCGCGGATGTGCCGCAGCGCCTCGCGGCACGAGAGGTGCACGACGTACACCGGTGCCTCCGCAGCACGCGCCAGGGCCAGGGCGCGGTGCGTCGCCTCCGCCTCCACGAACGGCGGCCGAGACTCGGCATGGAACCGCGGCGCGGTGCGGCCGCTTGCCAGGAGGTCCTGCGTGCGAGCCTCCAGGATCGTTCGGTTCTCGCAGTGGACCTGGAGCAGGCCGCCGTGCCGACCCGTCGTGCGAAGGGCGCGGAACAGCGTCGCGTCGTCCACCCCGAAGTCGTAGACCATGAAGGCCTTGAAGGTCGGAACGCCGGCCTCGATCGCCTCCGGCAATTCCGCGATGGGGTCGCTCTGCTGGCCCGTGATGACCAGGCTGACCGCATAGTCGACCGCCGCGTCGTCCGACGTAGCGGCCTGCCACTGCCGGAGGCCCCTCAGCAACGAGCCGTCTGCCGCCGCCGTCGCTCCGGTGCCGGGGTTGTTGAACGCCAGGAACGTGGTCGTGCCGCCGAAGGACGCCGCCACCGACTCCTGGTAGAAGCGATCCGGTTGAGCGTCGGTCGCTACGCGCGTGTGGGTGTGCACGTCCACGACACCGGGCAGGACCAGGAGGCCGTCGGCACGGACCATCCGCGCCCCATCCGCCGCGCCCAGGGACGGATCGACCGCCGCGATCCGACCCCCGACCACACCGACGTCGGCCCGCGCACTGCCATCGGCCGTGACGACCGTCCCTCCGGCCACGATCAGATCGAACGGCACGCCCGCCTCCTCCGGCCCCCGTTGGGGACGCGTGGCGATGGTAGCCTCGCGCGGCCATGATCGAGATCGTCGAGTACCGCGACGAATGGCCTGCCGAGTTCAGTGCAATCGCGGATGCCTTGCGCCGGACCTTGGGAGAGGACGCGCTGCGAATCGACCACATCGGCTCGACCGCGGTCCCGGGTCTGGCGGCGAAGGACATCATCGACGTCCAGGTGACCGTGGCCGAACTGCACGCCGCGCTCACCGAGCGCCTGGCGGCGGCCGGCTACCGCGTCAGCGAGCACGAGGCTGATCACCGGCCGTCGGGCATGGACCTCCCCGATGAGCAGCTCCGAAAGCGCTTGGTCATGAACCGGCCCGACCATCGCCGTGCCAACATCCACCTCCGGATCGACGGCCGCTTCAACCAGCGATATCCGCTCCTCTGCCGCGACTACCTGCGAACTCATCGCGGTGCCGCCGACGCGTACGGTCAGCTCAAGCGCGCACTCGCCCGTATCGTGGTCCACGATCTCGACGCGTTCTACGACGTCAAGGATCCGGTGTTCGACATCCTCATGGCTGGCGCCACGGAATGGGCCCGGGCGAGCGGATGGCAGCCCGGGCCCAGTGACGCCTGATCGGCAGACGAGCCGCTACTCCGAGAGCTGACCTCGGACTGCGCCAGCCGGGTAGTCCGTGGTGTGGACGTTCACATAGAACGCGTCGGGGTTCTGACGGATCTCCTTGATGAGCCCGGAGTCAGCGGAGACGCAGCCAGCCGAGGTGCCCGACGCATCAGGTGACGTAAGAGCCACGACGACGGGTCCTGCGACGGTCGGTCCGCCGCGATGGATATGCGCGCCCGTCGCGGGCAGCATGATGTTCGCGACACTGATCTGGAAACAGACCTCGCCTTGACCCTGGTTCAGCGTGACGCGGGTCCATCCCGATCCATCGGGATCGCCGGGCCCGGGAACTTCGTTGGCCCCCCACAGGTCAGCGCTGAGCGGTCGGCCACCCGCGATCGTGACGGATGCCGTGGCGGCGAACAGCGCGATCGCTGTCATCCCAAGCAGGACTCGTACAGGACGTGACGCTCTCATGGTGACCACTCCCTCTCTACTACCGATGGATATCCTAGGGTACGCTGATGGTAACCGGGCGGTTTTTCGCAGCGGTCGCCGGTCGGTCTCGGGGCGGTCCAGACCACGAAACTAGGCTCGCTCCTCGATGGAGATGTCCTGCGCGCCGTCCCAGAGCACGCGGCGCCCCATCTCCCGCAAGGCAACGCGCAGGTCCGACCCGTCAGCCACCGCGGTGATGGTCGCGAAGTGGTTACCCGAGAGCTGGCCCAGCTTCGAGGAGAACGCCACGCTGCCGTACGCCACCAGGATCTCGCACTCGGAGAACCCGCCGGGGTAGAGGATGATCTCGCCGGGCGCAGGATGGCTGGTGTGGTTCTCCCAGGGCACGTCGACCACTTCCTCGCCGAAGGGGATCCAGCAGCCCTCCCCGCTCCAACGGCAGTGGATGAGCTTGTTGCGCAGGGGCAGCATGCGGCGGACCACGTCCACGGTCCGCGGCGCAGCGCCTTCCCAGCGGCCCGTGAACCGGAGCTCGCCAACGGTGATGGACAGCTCGGGCATCGGGGCATCCTGACACGAGAGCCGCAGCGCCGCGACCCGACCTCGCGGGCGGGCTTCGGTCGCTAGAGTTGGCGGGGTAACGGGACGCAGGAGGGAGCATGGCGGAACCACGGCCGACGATCTCGACGCACGTCCTCGACGCTAGTGCGGGCATGCCGGCGAAGGGCATCCAGGTGCGCCTGGGCAGGATCGTGGACGATGGAGCGGAGATCCCGGCGGGTCGCGGGACGACGGACGCGGACGGACGCATCAGCCACCTGCTGAACGGCGAGCTGACGGCGGGCGATTATCGCCTGACGTTCTGGATCGGTGGCCGCGGCGGGTTCTTCGAGCGGATCAGCCTGGATGTGCACATCGATGATGCGGCTCGGAGCTACCACGTACCGCTCCTGCTCTCCCCGTTCTCGATGACGACCTACCGCGGCAGCTGATGGCTGGTCCAGGGACGATGGCACCGACCCTGCCGCCCGCCAGGGAGTTGGACGCGCTCGACGGGGCTGCATTCGGGCAGGCGCTCGCCCCGCTGTTCGAGGGTGCGCCGCGTTTCCTGGCCCGGCTGGCCGATGCGCGGCCGCATCGCTCGTACGCGACGATGCTCGATCGGGCACGCGACATCGCGCAGTCGATGCCGGAGGACGAGTGCCTGGAGCTCATCGACGCCCATCCCCGGATCGGGGCGGCGCCGGGCTCGGTCTCGGCGCTGTCGTTCGTGGAGCAGGGTTACGACCGCGAGGCGGCCGATGTCGCGGCCGAGGCTGAGCGCGAGTGGATCGCAGCTGAGCTGGCGCGCCTCAACTCGGCGTACGAGGCGCGGTTCGGGTTCCGGTTCGTCGTGTTCGTGGCGGGCAGGCCGCGCGCGTCGATCGTACCGCTGATGGAGGCAGCGCTGACGGCGGATCGGGCGGGGGAGTTGCGGCGGGCGCTCGATGACGTCATCTCGATCGCGAGAGACCGGGTGCGCAAACTCGCAAGCGACGCGCTGCGGAGGAACATGCGCCGCGAAGAGGAGGGCTCGTGACCACGGAGATCAGCTACGGGAAGGCGGAGGTCTCGACCTACCGGACGTACGGCACGCCGCTCGATGGCGTCACCGCGATCCCCGAGTCGCCGTTCACCGGGCGCTCGAACGTGCTGCTGGCGGCTGAGATCGACGTGCAGGTCCTGGGCGACGTGTTCCTGCCGGCCTACACCGAGGGCGACAACTCGCTCGTCGTCGCCACGGACACGATGAAGAACTTCATCCACACCGAGTCGCTCGCTTTCTCGGGATCGACGCTGGAGGGCTGGCTGCACTTCCTGGGCAGTCGCTTCCTGGCTACCTATCCGGATATGGAGCGCCTCAGGCTCGACGGACGGCAGCTGGCGTTCCAGCCGGCGGTGGTGCCGGACGGTGATGGCGGCTTCATGGAGAGCGAGGTGCTGTTCGCCCACGATCGGAACGACCACGGCGTGGCCTCGATCGGCCTCTCACGGGCCAGCAGCGATGGCGGCCGAGCGGCCATCGACGACCTGGAAGCGGGCCGGGTCGGGCTGCAGCTGATGAAGGTCACGGGTTCGGCCTTCAAGGCGTTCGCGCGCGACGCCTACACCACGCTCCCCGAGCGCAGGGACCGGCCGCTCTACACGTGGATGGACATCCGCTGGCGGTATGCCGACGCCTCGATCGCGACCGAGCCCCGCGTCGCCGAGTACGTCGCCTCTGAGCAGGTCGCCGATCTCGCGACCGCGGTCTTCCACGGCTTCGTGAGCCTGTCGATCCAGCACCTCCTCCACGAGATCGGGAACGCGGTCCTGGACCGGTTCCCGCAGCTGAGCGAGGTCTCATTCCTGTCCCAGAACCGTCTGTGGGACACGAGCGTCGTCTCGGAGGGCTCGGACCGGAAGGAAAAGGTGTACACCGACCCACGGCCGCCGTACGGCCGGATCACGCTGACGCTCCGCCGCTGAGCCGCGCCAGGTCTTCGCGGGTGTCGATGTCGGGATTCGAGCCGGCGACCGTTACCTCCACCACCAGGTCCGGACGCGCGGCTAGGAGCGGACCGAGGCCGCGGTCACCGATGAGCGCGTCGACGAGCGGCCAGGCGGAACGCAGCAGCAGCACAGGGTTCGGGCCCGAGCCCTCGTCAGCGTAGCGAGGTACGGCCACCGGCCGCTCGTCGTTGATCGGCGCGGCAAGGAGCGCATGGATCACGGCGGGCTCCAGACGGGGCTGATCGCCCAGGACCACGAGCACGGCATCGACGGGCGCGAACATGAGCGCCGCAAAGCCCAGGCGGACCGAGCCCGAGAGGCCCTGCTGCGGTGCCCCGTTCACCACGCGCTG
>JACDBP010000051.1 GCA_013694835.1 Chloroflexota bacterium | reverse complement strand
GGCACGGCCTACCGACTCGGCGGCCGTCGCCTCGCGATCGTCGCGCCACGTGGCGACGCGACGGCGTCTGAGCTCGCCGCCGATGTCGGGCGCGAGCTCCGAGAGGGCACCCCGGTGCGTTGCGGCGTTGCGACCTGGCGATCGGACGACCACGACGGGGAAGCCGTACTCGGCCGCGCCATGGACGGCATCGAGGGGAGCTGACCGCCCGCCAAAGGGTCAGCCACCGCGCGGCAGCATGACCATCCTCTCGATCAGCTGGCAGCTCACGCCGGCGTGCGTTCCGCGACCCCCGGCACGGTCCCCTCGTGGATCTGCTGGGCCGCACGGATGCCCGACTCGAGCGCACCCTGGATCCAGGCGTGGTACAGCGAGCAGTGCTCGCCGGCGAACAGGATCCGGCCCTCCGGCTTGACGATGTCCGCCTGGAGCGCCGACTGCTGCTCCGGGGCGAACATCGCGAACGCACCGCGCGCCCAGCGGTCGCCGTACCAGGCGTGAGAGGCCCCACTTTCGAACTCGTCGCGGATGCGCGGGTGGATCTGCGCCACGTCGTCCAGCGCCTCCTCCAGCCGCGTCTCGGGGTCCATCGCGCCCCACTGGAGTGCGTCCTGGCCCCAGGTGTACGAGGCGAGGAGGACGCCGCGCTCGGTCGCCGGGTTCGGCGAGGGGTAGTTCATGCGCCGGATCGGCAGGTCCGTGACGGTCGCTCCGCCGACGATCCCGTCGTCCTCCTCCCAGAAGCGCCGCCGGACCTGGAAGAGGACCTTGGTCGACGCGTGGTAGTTGAGCTGGCGGATCGCTCGCTGCTTCTCGCGGGTGAAGGGTTCCATCATCTCGATGGAGCGGAGCACGGAGAACGGCACCGTACAGATCGCGTAGTCCCCGCGAGCCTGGAACCGGCCGGCCTCCGTCTTGTAGTGGACGGTGACGCCATCCGGGTCCTGGTCGATGGCGTGCACTTCGGCGCCCAGCCGGACGTTGCGCTCCAGCCTCGCGTAGAACGCGTTCGGCAGGCGGTCCATACCCCCGGCGATCTGCTGCATGTCCTCGTATGCCCCGCCGAGGTCCTCGCGCAGGATCTCGACGACCGCGTTGTGCATGTCCGCTTCGACGAAGTTCATCACGGTGTAGTACTCGATGGCACCCTCGCTGAAGCCCTGGAGCTTCAGGAACTCGTACAGCGAGTACTGGTCGAACTGACGGACGATCTCCTCCCAGGCGGTCTCGCCATCTCGCTTGACCATCTGGCGAAGGTCGTGGGTGGCTGCCTCCCAGAGCGTGTCGGCAGAGCGGCCGCGCTCATGCTCGGCGACCCGGAAGCCGAGCCTGTCAGGCTGCTCGCTCGCCTCCGCGGCCGTCATCCGGACGCCGCCGACGTACACGAGACCCCTGGGATTGCCCATCATGAAGGGCTCCATCTCCAGGCCGAACAGCTCGCAGTAGCGGAGCGTCAGGTCGTGGACGCGGGGGATGCGCATACCGCCTGCCTCGGCGAAGACCCCGGGCGCGAAGTCGCGGAGCGTGTAGATGCGTCCCCCGACGCGGTTCTGAGCCTCCAGCACGATCGGCTCGTGGCCCTGCCGCTGCAGCTCGAAGGCTGCCACGAGCCCGGCCAGCCCGCCACCGATGATGACGACCCGTTTCCGCACCCCGGGTCGACCGCTTAGGCCCTGGTCCGGGACGGCGAGCGTCTCCGGGTCCACCGGCGTGTCGACCAGCACCTGCGGGTCGCCGGACTCCATCAGCTCGTGCTCCGCCTCGTGCGAGGCCTCGGCCTCGGCACCGGGCACGAGCGATCGCCCGTCGGCGCTCACGCCGACGCCGGCTCGGACTCGAAGACCGGGGCGGCCTCGTGGATCTCCCGCGCGGCGCGGATGCCGGATTCGAGCGCCCCCTGGATCCAGGCGTGGTAGAGGGACGTGTGCTCCCCAGCGAAATGGACGCGGCCCTCCGGCGCCACGATGTCCACCTGGAGGCGCGTCTGCTGCTCGGGCTCGAACAGGGCGAAGGCGCCTCGGGCGTAGGGATCGTCGTACCAGTGATAGACGGCACCGACCTCGAACTCCGTGCGGATGCTCGGGTGGATCTTGGCGACGTCCTCGAGTGCCTGCTCGAGCACCGTCTCCTGGTCCATCGAACCGTAGCGGAGCGCGTCCTGGCCCCAGGTGTACGAGGCGAGCAGCGTGCCGCGACGTTCGTTCGGATCCGAGAAGGATGGGTAGCAGATCCGGCGGATGGCCAGGTCCGTGGTGGTGGTCCCGCCCACGATGCCATCCTCCTGTTCCCAGAAGCGGGACCGCGTCTGGAACAGGATCTTCGATGACGCGTTGTAGTTGAGCTCGCGGATGGCGCGTTGCTTCGGCCGGCTGAAGGCGGGCGCGGTCTCGATGTCGCGCAGCACCGAGAACGGGATCGCGCAGACCGCGTAGTCGCCGCGCACCGAGAAGCGGTCCGTCAGCGTCTGGTAATGGATCGTCACCGAGTGCTCGTCCTGCTCGATCCGCTCGACGATGGCGCCGAAGCGGATGTTGTCCCGGAGCTGCTGGTAGAACGCGTCGGGCAGCCGGTCCATGCCGCCGGCGATCTCCTGCATGTCCTCGAACGACCGCCCGACGATCTCGCGGAGCTGCTCCACGACCGCCGCGTTCATGTTCGACTCGCGAAAGCTCATCACCGCGTACAGCTCCAGCGCACCCTCGGAGAAGCCGCGGTCCCGCAGGAACTCGCGCGTCGAAAAGTGATCGTAGTCGTGGAGGATGCGCTCGAGAGCATCCAGGCCCTCCGCCTCGTAGCGTTCCTGGAACTGCTTCGTTGCATCGTTCCACAGCTGGGTCCACGTGCGTCCGCGCTCGTGCTCCGCGAGCTGGAATGGCAGCCGCTGTGGCTCACGGTCCGCTTCGTCGTTGGTCATCCGCTGGCCGTCGATGTGGACCAGGGTCTTCGGGTTGCCCATCACGAAGGGCCGCAGCTCCAGCCCGAACAGCTCGCAGTAGGCCAGCGTCAGGTCGTGGACGCGCGGGATGCGCATCGCGCCGGCCTCCGCGTACAGCCCGGGCGCGAAGTCGCGCAGGGTGTGGACGCGCCCACCGACCCGGTGCTGCGCCTCCAGGATCAGCGGGTCGTGGCCCTGGCGGCGCAGCTCGAATGCCGCCACCAGCCCGGCGATCCCACCGCCGATGACGATGACCCGCTTCGACGCCTGGGGGATCCGCTCCAGCCCCTCCTCCGGCGTGGCCAGCACGTCGGCGG
>JACDBP010000006.1 GCA_013694835.1 Chloroflexota bacterium | reverse complement strand
GGACGTCGAGGTGATGGCACGGCTCGATGACGGGCGCCCTGTCGCGGTTCGGGAGCGCAACGTCCTTGCGACGGCCTTCCACCCGGAGTTGAGCGGCGAGACACGCTTCCATCGGCTACTGACGACGATGGCCGGGGAGTTCGCAGAACCAGGCGAGGGCAGCGGGCGCCGACGGCACCCGACCCGGAGGGCCACGACTCGATGACACTGCCCGTCCGCCAGGTGCACCGCCTGGGGCAGACGCGATCCGGTCGCGTCCGCGCGGCACGCATCACCGATCTGGCCGCACTGGGGGACCTGTCGCGCCTTTCGCACGGAGCCCATGCCACCGACCCAGGAGCCGAGCAGAACGGCACCCGCCAGGACGATGAGCGCGTCCGTTCCCTCGGGCTGCCATTCAGCTCGGGCCAGATCCGCGTCTTCAGCCTCTTCCGGATGCCGCTCGGCGGCTTCGGCGCCCACGACCAGCTGTATGTCTACGAGGACGACCGGCGTCTCGCCGGCCTGCTCCGCGCCGAGCGGGATGGGCGCGATGAGTGGACGATCGTCGAGCTGGACGCGGTCGACGACGGCACCGCCGGCGACATCCGGTTCCGGCTGGTACACCACCTGTTGCGAGACGCCAGCAAGCGTGGAGCGGCTCGCTTCCATGTCGCGTGCGCTGATATCGGCGGCAATGTGGACCTCTTCATGCAGGCGGGCTTCGCGCGCTACGGGGAGGAGGAGATCCTGTTCCGTCCAGCCGACCGCCCTTTGCCCCCGCCGCTGGACGATCGAACCGCGGCCGACGCCCGGATCCGTCCGACACGGTCCCTCGACGCGCTGCCGCTCGCCCGTCTGTATGCCGCGGCCACGCCACAGCCGGTGGTCCGCCTGGAGGCATATCGGCTGCCCGACTGGGAGCGGCAGGGTTCCCAGTGGCGCATCCCGCGCTCGGCGCTGACACCGATCCTGCGCTTCGCCGACGTCGAGTCATATGCCCAGGAGCGAGACGTGGCGTCAGGACCGGAGCTGGCCGCGTTCCTCCAGCTGGGTATCGCGAAGGAGGACCAGCCGCATTACCTGCGAGTCATCACCAGGCCCGACCATGACCCGTCCCCGCTCATCGACTATGGCCTCGGCCTGGTCGGGGAACGAAGCACGCGAGGGGCGGGGCGCGAGCTTGCCTCGACCTTCACGGCCGGTCTCATCGGTGGCCACTCCCGCGAGCCGGCCGTTGTGAGCGCCGTCCGAACTTACGAATCGCCGCTCGACCGGCGGCTGGAGGAGGCCGCGTTCGAACCGATCGCGACCGTGTCGCTGCTGCTCAAGGAGACCCTCGTGCGCGTCGCCGAACCGGCCATGGTGCCGGCCACCACACGATGACATCCCCAGCGTCCACCGACCCCACCGGGGCAGGAGGAGCCGTGTCCAGCCACCATCGCCAGATCGCCGACGACCTCCACCTCCTGCTCGACGCGCTGCCTCCGGAGCTCTGCGAGCGGCTGCTCGGATTGCCGCCGGAGCGCGACCTGATCGAGGTCGTGATGGACCTCGGGCGCGCACCGGAGGCGCGTTTCGGCAGCGGCGGCGAACAGGTCCTACTTGACCGGGAGATCGGCGAGGAGGACATCCAGTTCGTCATCGACCGGGTCGGCTCGTTCGGGGACGACAACCGGGCCGGCATCGAGCGGACGCTGCACCGCATCTCCGCCATCCGGAATCGGAGCGGCAAGATCGTCGGCCTGACCTGCCGCATCGGCCGGGCGGTCGTCGGGACCATCGAGATCCTGTCGGACCTAGTGGAGTCCGGGAACTCGATCCTGATCATGGGCCGCCCCGGGGTCGGCAAGACGACGATGCTCCGCGAGGCCGCGCGAGTCCTCGCTGACGACCTGGACAAGCGGGTGGTCGTCGTCGACACCTCCAACGAGATCGCCGGTGACGGTGACATCCCCCACCCGGGTATCGGGCGAGCACGCCGGATGCAGGTGCAGACACCGGTGCTGCAGCACGCCGTGATGATCGAGGCGGTCGAGAACCACATGCCCGAGGTCATCGTCATCGACGAGATCGGGACCGAGCTGGAGGCGGCAGCCGCGCGCACGATCGCTGAGCGCGGGGTCCAGCTGATCGGCACGGCCCATGGCAACAACCTGGACAACCTGATGCTCAACCCGACCTTGTCCGACCTCATCGGGGGTATCCAGAGCGTGACGCTGGGCGACGAGGAAGCTCGGCGCCGTCGGACCCAGAAGAGCATCCTCGAGCGAAAGGCACCGCCGACCTTCGACGTGGTCGTCGAGATCGTCGACCGCGAGCGCGTCACGGTGCACGCGGATGTGGCCGAGACCATCGATGCGCTCCTGCGGGGCGATGCCGTGGCGCCGGAGCTGCGCTGGCGGGACGAGGCGGGCGTGCACCGGACGCAGGCTCGCCCCCGGCCCTCGCCGACCCAGGCACCCGGCGCGACCGATCGGTTCCAGGGCCTGGTCGGGTCGAGCGGGTCCGGATGGCGTGTCGAGCCCGGTTGGCGGCCGGACGGACGCCGCTTCGACGGCGCCTCAGGTGCGGAGGCAGGGCGTACGCCCAGGCCTGGTTATCGGCCGGGAGCGACGGGGGGCTGGCGCGCCGGCCGTGGACGCGGCGGCGGCCGCTCAAGCGGCGCGTCGGGCGGTGGCCCGGCGCCATGGGAGGGGGACAGACGTGACATCGCCGGGTCCTATCTCGGATTCGACCCCAACGTCTCGCCGCCGCCGCCGTTCCTGAGCGGCGAGATCGCCGACCGCGGCCCGCTGGAGCGCGGCACCGTCGCGGCGCCGGAGCCTCGCGCGCGGGATAGCCGCGAGCTGATGCGCCATCGCGAGTGGCGCGATTCCGCCTCCCGCGCGATCACCAACCTCCGCGCCGATCAGGGGCTCGCCCCCGTACTCGGGGAGGCCACGGATGATGGTTCCGGCGAGGAACGCCGGAGGGCGGCGGCGGGTGGGGCGCGGCAGGTGGGCGCGGGCGCTGTGGCTCCGACCGTGGCCGGAACGGACGACGCGTTCGATCTGTTCGAGGACGCCGACGCAGACGACGAGGAGGAGGCGGCGGGAGCAGCGGGAGGAGATGACGCCGACGCGGCCGAGGGGGCCCTCGACGACGACGAAGGCTGGAGTGGCGCCAAGATGCGCCCGGCGACCGCGCTCCGGACGATCCATGTCATCGGCTTCGGTATCAGCCGCAAGAAGCTGGAGCAGTCGATCCGCCAGCTGGACCTGCCGGTGGTCGTGGTCCGCGAGGTGGAGGAGGCGGACGCGCTCATCACGCTGCGCAACTACTACCGCCAGAAGGCCCCGGCGCTGCGCGAGGCCGAGGAACGGGCACTGCCGATCTTCGTCCTCAAGTCGAACACCGAGCCCCAGATCCAGGCCTGCCTCACCTCGATGTTCGCGCTGGAGGTGGACCCGAACGAGGAGGCACTCCGCGAGACCGAGGAGGCGATCGACATCGTGAGGCGCGAGGCGAAGCCCACCGAGCTGTCGCCGCAGAACGCCTACATCCGGCGAATGCAGCACCAGATGGCCGAGCGGGCCAATGTCGTCTCACGGTCCCGCGGTCGCGAGCCGTTCCGCCGAGTGCGCCTCTACCCCGCCGAGGTGCGCGCCTGGCGCTAGTCTCGTGCCCGGCCGTTGTCGGTGGTCACGACGTCGGTGCCGGTGCCGGCTCTCCGATCTAGCTCACCTGTCCGATGGCCTGGGCCGTGACGAGCACGCCGACGACCAGCACGAAGACGGCGGTGGCCATCGGGACGTGACGCATCCAACCAGCGAACCGGCCGCGGTGGGGCATCCGCTCGATGAGTCCTCGTGCATAGACGAGTGCGATGCCGATGCCGATGAGCACCACGGCCATCCCGAGCCCGAACGCGATGGTCAGAACGATCCCGTAGGCCGGTCGGCCCAGAGAGATCGAGACGAGCAGCACGATGACGGCAGATGCGGACGGCACCAGTCCCCCGGATAGACCCAGCGCGAAAAGCGCCCGCCAGCTCAGCCCGCCGTTGGGAAGCTCTTCGGGCAGGTGGGTATGGCGGAAAAGCCCGTGGCTGTGGTAGCCGCCCGGCTCCTCACCGCTATCCGACCCGTCGCCCTCCTGCGGCTGCTCTTCGCCGTCCGCGTGGTCGTACGCAGCGTGGTGGCCGTGGTCGTGCTCAGCGAGGCTGCGGGCGTGGAGACCGTGGTCATGCCCTGGCTCGGATCCGTGGGGGTGGGCGTGAGGGTGCGAGGACGTGGGCGCCTCCTCGGGGTCGTGCGTGTGATCGCGGCGGGGATGGCCGTGCCCCTCGCTGGGGTCAGGTTCGGGCGCCGAGCCTCCCGGTGACGAGCGCAGCTCGCCGATGAGGAGCGCGCCAGGCGGACCTGCCTGGGCAAGCGCCGGGCCGCCCATGGGCCTGATGGCCGGCCAGGCCGTCGTTGCGCGTCCGCCCCGGTTGACCCGCAGCCGGCTGATCACGAGGTAGAGGCCCAGCGCGATCAGGATGCCGCCGGACGCGACGCCCAGGAAGAGCTGCAGACGATCGGGCGGCAAGAGCGTCGAGGCGTAGATGGTCAGACCACCCAGTGCCAGGACCCCGATCGTGTGGGAGACCGTGACGGTGAGCCCGAGACCTACCGCATGGCGGAGGCTGCCGCGAGCGCCGACGAGATAGGCGGCCATCACGGTCTTGCCGTGCCCCGGGGAGACGGCATGCGCGGCACCGATCAGGGCGGCCGCGAATAACGACACGACGATGGCGGCCGGTGTGAGGTCCCGGGCCTGGACCAGCTCGCAGATCTCGCGTCCGAAGTCCGATGTGCCACCGGGCAGTCCGGCCGTGACGTCCGTGCAGCCCGCGGTGCCTGCACCGCCAGGGGGGGTGCCGGGCGCTGCTGACGGTGCCGCTGCGGCGAGCTCGGGTGCTGTGAACGGTGGCAGCGCGGGCCCGCCCGGGGTGACCTCGAAGGTGCTCGACTGCTGTTGGAGCGGCTCAGCAAGGAGGTCCGCAGGATAGGCCGTCAACCGCCCTGAAGGGCTCTCGCCGAGTGGGCCGGCCCCGACCGTGGTTCGGTCGCCGACGACCGTGATCTCGCGCCAGCCGATGCGGCCCGCGTAGGTGGCATCCTCGAAGCTAACGCTGGTCGCACTGCCGATCGGCGCCGGGAGCGGTGCGGCCAGGGCGCAGACGAGGCGAAGGGTCGCGGCGCCGGCCTGGCCTGGTGGGAACTGGATGGCGGCAGCCTGCGCGGCGAAGGGCACCGCGGCCCCTCCGACGACCAATCGGAGCGCGGCAGCCTGTCGCGCGCACGCGGCATCGCGGTACGTGGCAGCTTCGGCCTCGGAGACGGCCCCGTCGCCGTCCCCGGCCCGGTCCATCCCCTGCCGCTCCTGGAAGGTCGGGATCTCCGCGTAGTCGACGACGTGGTCGACCAGGACGCGGTCGGGCTCCACGCGGAGCCCGGAGTAGTGGTTGATGGTGAAGTTGCCCAGCGGATGGGCCGACGCCGCGCCCGGCATCAGCAGCAGGCTGACGGTCGCGACGAGTGCCGCGCGGCCCAGCCGGCGGCCGTGTGAGGTTGCGTTCCGGTTCATGTGAGGCGTCCAGGTGCGAAGGCGGAATGGTACGGAGCCCCGACCCGAAGGTCGAGGCTCCGTGTTGACGGTCCGAGTTCCGAGGCCTAGCGGCCACCGAGGAGCGGGAAGCTCCGGGTGAACGTGCCAAGCGTGTCGGAGGGCGGCATCGCCGAGCAGGACGGCTCGTGCGGGCCGTGCTTGTAGCCCTGATGGGCATTGGCGAGGTACGGGAAGCTGCCCTTGAACGCAACGTCGTTCGCGTCGCAGCCGTCACCGAGGGTGTTGTTCGGGCTGAGGTTCGGGAGACCGAA
>JACDBP010000005.1 GCA_013694835.1 Chloroflexota bacterium | reverse complement strand
GTCGGTCTCCGCCCGAAGGCCATCGAGGATGTCGATCAGATTGCGCTGGGCGTTACCCCACCGGTATATCAGGCGGCCAAGCCCGGACTCTCCACTCCAGCGCTCAAGGGCGCGATGGTTGGACAGGCGCGCCAAGGCACCTTTCTTCTGACGCTCGCGCTTCCGGATCAGGAGCCGGACGTCCGCGCGCGTCGAAATGTCGCGCGGCTCTCCGATGGTGGCGGCCATCCATAGCCCGCAGAAGACCTTGGTCCCGCGGTCGACGTCCGGATTGAGGGTCTCGATCCGCGACCAGAACGCGTCGAGGTCCCAGCGACGGAGGGCGAGGGCCTCTCCACGTACCTCGTCTGCCCACCGAGTCAGTGACTCGCGATACCGATCGACTCGCTCGGTCGAGGCATGGATCCCTTGTTCAATGCTGGCCTCCGCCATCATCAGGTTGTAGGCGAAGGCGGCCCCTTCCATGACGAGGGAGAACCGTCGGGCATCCTCGATGTCATCTCGCAGGGTCTGGTCCAGCCGCTCGATACCCCCAAGCTCCCACGGCGCTCGCGACGACCGAACCCTCGTTATCACACCACCGAGACACTGGGCGAGGAGCGAGTTTGGAGCTGAGCGCCGGATCTGCTCGGCCAGGAACTCAGCTTCGTCAGACGTGAGCCGAAAAGTCGTCGTCTCGAGGAAGTTCTCCGGTGCCGCGGGCAGCGAGCCGTTCCAGTTGCGCGGAGCACGCTCGAGAAGCTCCCCGCCTTCGGAACGATCCAACGTTCGGTCCTGCCGGTAGAAGCTATCCAGGCTTGCGTGGTAACGCTCCGCCGACGCGTTAATCGTGCGAATTCCGAGGCGTCTGAGGCCCTGCCAATACACCGCGCTCGGCGGACGCTGCAGCCGCTCGCCGGCGTCGATGCCGATCAGCCCGGCGTTCGCCACCTCGCCGCCGGCTTTCAGAGCCTCGACGAGCCGTGCCTGAAGGTCGCGGGCCCAGCGGCCAGCATCCGCTGATCGGATGCGCTGCTGCTCGAGCCGAAGGTAAATCCAGGGGATGAACAGGAAGTAGCGTGCGCGGGTCTGGATCGTGCTCGTACCGGGAAAGAAGTGGTCAGCGTACGTGTCGCGGACAGTGCCGATCCCGAGCTCGTCGAGAGTGCCCTTTTCGCGAAAGAGCCCGACCACTTCGAGCATCCGCCGCCGGTCCGCGTCGGAGTAATCCAGCCACCCGAAGGTCGAAGTCAATAAACCCCCCTCATGTCGATGAAGTACCGCGCGTTGTACTTGATCTCGCGCTGGGCGCGCAGGCCCAGCCCGACTATGGCGTCGTGGAACTCGAGCTCGAGCGTCATGGCGCGGTCAGCGTAGCGGTCGTGACGTGGGATGGGACGCCTGTCATCGCCGATGCCGTGTGACTCTCGGTTGCGATGCGATCCAGCACGGCAACCATGCCCAGGAGGTTCGCCGGGTCGGCAAGGACCGCGAGAGGAAACGTCGGCAATCGGCGCAGCTGGCCGGCCGGGATGTCCACCCCTGCGATGGTATTGAGCGCGACGCGCAGCTCGTCGCGCGCCGCCTCGGTGTCGAAGGGAGGATGGCGCATGTTGCCGAACTGGACGACGACATCGCCGCGGGCGCGGACCGAGATCGTGTATTGGATGCCCTTGGGCTCGAGGTCGAGATCGACCTGCAGCCACAGCTCCGGCTCGGTCGTGCAGCCGTTGGTCGGGAAGCGGGTCAGCGTCTTCGTCCTCACGCCTGCCGCCGACGCGAGCTCGCGCTCCTTGTGGTCCGCCCAGTTGACGAGCTGCTCGACGACGTCGCGGGCACCAGCGCCGTGGCGTCGCCCAATCTCGTCGGCGAACGACTCCTCGTCCCAGGTGTGAGGCGTCCGTTCCGCGAACAGGGCCAGGTCGAGGACGAGCGGGACGTGGTCCGAGAGCCCGGCTTCGACGGGTGCCGGATCCGCGGACAGGGCCGTCACCTGGCCCGCGAGCGACGGCGACACGAAGACGTGATCGAGCTCCGCCCGACCCCACGTCGCAAGGTGCGTGCACCTGCCGCCGTCGCCGCATGGGCAGTCCGCCGAGGAGGCCGGGGGAGCGGCGACGAGCCTCTTCGCTTCCACGAGCCCGAGCGAGCGGATCGCGGCGAACACGGCTTCTGCCCGGGCGCGGTGCTTCGGGTCCTTCGTGGCGGTCGAGACGTTGAGGTCGCCGGCCAGGATGACCCGCGCGCCGTACGGCGAATCGAACAGCGGCACGAGGTCCGCCACGACCCGCAGCATCGTCGACACGACCGAGCCGTCCATCACCCCGTACACGCTCACCAGCGTGATCGGCTGGATGCCCGGCACGGTCAGCCGGGCGATGGCCACGGACCCCGGATGCGTGTTCGTGAGGAGGTAGCGCCGGCGGGACCAGGGGATGCGCACCGAGCGGAGGGACTCGATCGAGACTGCCGGATCGAGCGCCACGACGGCCGATCCCCAGTTCCGGTGGCCGGCGATCTCGCCGTAGACCGCCCGATGACGATCCAGCTCGAGCGGCGGGACGGCCTCCTGCACGAGCGCGACCTGGGCGCCGA
>JACDBP010000376.1 GCA_013694835.1 Chloroflexota bacterium | reverse complement strand
TTCGGTGCCGACGCGGGCATGAAAGGCGCGGCCGCGAAGGTGATCAGCCGGCACGCCTCCAGGAGATCGCCAAGGACGCCCGCCAGCAGCGCGCCGGCCGTGCCGTCGCCGCCCTTGGAGGCCTTCGCCAGGACCCACGGCTGTTCGGCGTCCACGAACCGGTTGGCGTCGCCGACGAAGCCCCACAGCGCCGCGAGCGCCTCGTGGAGGAGCAGCTCCTCGAAGCGCGCCCCGTACACCGCCAGGACGCCCGCCCAAAGCCTCGCCAGGGGGCTGTCGGGGCGTGGAGCAGGACGCTCGCTGCCGAGATAGCGACCGGCCATCGTCAGGCTGCGGTTGAGGAGGTTGCCGTAGTCGTTGGCCAGGTCCGCGTTGTAGCGCCGCACGAACGAATCCCAAGACACCTCACTGTCGCGGTCGAACGGCACCTCGCGCAGGACGGCGTAGCGTGCTCCGTCGCTGCCGAACGCCGCGACCGCCGCGTGCGGGTCCAGGAAGTTGCCGCGACTCTTGCTCATCTTGTCGCCGTGCGCCAGCAGAAAGCCGTGCACCCACACCTTGCGCGGCAGCGGCAGCCCTGCGCTCATCAGCATCGCCGGCCAGATGACGGTGTGGAACCGGTTGATGTCCTTGCCGATGACGTGGACGTCAGCGGGCCACCAGTACTCGAAGGCGTCGGGGTCGTCGGGAAAGCCGGCCCCCGTGATGTAGTTGATGAGCGCATCGAACCAGACGTAGATCACCCCCGCCGCCGGGTCGGGTGAGCCATCTGGAAGCGTCGCGTCCGTCCCGTCCTCGCGGATGGGGAACGGGATGCCCCAGCGGAACTTCTCCCGGCTGATCGAGATGTCGTCGAGGCCCTGGCGCATGAAGGCCAGCACTTCGTTGCGCCGATGCGCGGGCTCCACCCAATCGGGATGATCCTCGAAGTGCTGGAGCAGGCGGTCGCGGTACGCCGACAGGCGAAAGAACCAGTTCCGCTCCGTCAACCACTCGAGATCCACCTCCGGATGGTTCGGACAACGCGTGGTCCCGTCGGCATCCGCGATCAGGTCGCTGCCGGATCGGAATCCCTCGTTCGGGCAGTACCAGCCCTCGTACGTGCCGAGGTAGATGTCGCCGTTGCTGTGCGCACGTCGGACCATCACCTGGGATGCGCGCTGATGGTCCGGGTCAGAGGTCCGGATGAACCGATCGGGCGCGATGAGCAGCGCCTCTTCCGCGCCGATGAAGTGGCCGACCATCTCGTCCACGAAGTCGCGCGGATCCCGTCCCAGCTCCACGGCGCGCTGGTAGATGTTGACCGAATGCTCGTCCGTCCCGGTGAGGAAGCGAGTGTCGTCGCCCGACATGCGGTGCCAGCGCGCGATCGCGTCGGCACCGATGACCTCGTACAGCGTGTGCAGCCCCGGGCGGTTGTTGGGGTAGGCGATCGCGGTCGTGACGTAGAAGCGGCGTCGCTCGGTGGCCATGGGCGGCCGATGGTAGCAGCGGCGGCGCTGGGCGAGATCAGGAGCGCGGGTTGTCGGCGATCGCCGCCATGACCGCCTTGATCTCGAACGGCGCCAGGCCCGGGTGCTTGCCAAGGATGAGCGCCGCCAATCCCGCCACGTGCGGCGCGGCGAAGCTGTTGCCCGTCGCCACCATCGAACCGCCATCGCGCCAGGCGATGGGGACGTCCACGCCCCACGCCCCGAACTCGACCGGCGGCGAAGGGTTGTAGTAGAGCCGCCGCGGGTCAGGATCGGCGTGGGCAGCGACCGAGAAGACCGACGAGAACAGCGACGGGTAGCTTGCGCCGCGGACGTTGTTCGCGGCGCTGACGAGGGCCACGCGCTGGAAGTAGGCCTCGTCCACCACGCGGTGGAACTCGGGGTAGAGCGCCTCGCTCTTCGAGGAGAGGCTGAGGTTCGCGACATCGACACCCCGCTGCACGGCCCAGTCCAAGCCGGCCAGGAAGGCGGCGCCCTTGCCGCGAAGATCGGCTCCGAGGACGCGGATCGAGACCAGCTCCACCTCCGGTGCGAGGCCGACGATGATCCCGCCGCAGGCAGTGCCATGGCCGAACAGGTCCCCTGAGTCGTCGGGGACCACGTTCGCGCCGCCCTCGGTCAACTCGATCGACACGCTCTCCACGACGCGCCCCGCGAGCGCCGGGTGGGCCACCTCGAGCCCGCTGTCGATGATGGCGACCGTGACGCCGCGCCCCGTGGAGCCGCCCCACGCCCACGCGCGATCGATGACTCCGAGGTGGGCCACCCGGAGGAGCGTTGCCGCGTCGACCAGCGTGAACGGCTCGGACCAGGCCGGCAGGACCGGCTCCGTCATCGACGTACGCCGCGTTCCGCATGCCGGGCGACCACCTCGAGGATATCGGCGACCAGGCCGACCTCCCGATCCGAGAGCGAGCGCAGCCGGACGACCTGCTCGACCAACCGCCAGAACGGCGTGTCGGCCACGTCATCGTCCTGAACCTCCGTGGCCGCGGCAACGAGCGCATCCACCTGCTGCTCGGTAAGCTCGCCCTCGCCGAGCTCGCGCAGGACCTCACGCAAGAGCCGCCCGGTGCCGCGCTGGACGCGCGCTGCGGCGATGGCGGCGGCCGCCTGCCGGGCGAACGCCGCGAGCAGCTCCATATCGCGCATCGAGAACGTGGCCGATCCGCGCTTGTCGAGCACCTGGAGTACACCGAGCGTGTGATCCTCGCCAACGAGCGGGACGGCGGCGATCGAGCGTGGGATGTATCCCGTCCGTGCGGCGGTGGTTCGGTCGAAGCGCGGATCAGCGGCGACGTCCGACAGGGCCAGTGCCTGCCCGGTGGAGAAGACGTAGCCGACGATGCCGTGCGACGGAGGCACGCTCAGCCCGATCGCCCCCGCTCCCTGGGCGCCTGCGGCGACCCGGAACTCGAGCCGATCGGGGTCGCGCTCGAACGAGGCGATCGAGGCTGCCTCCGCGTCGAAGAGGGTGACCGTGGCATCGACGATCGACTGGAGCAGTGCCAGCTCCACGTCGCCCTGTAGTCGGCGTGCTACAGCAGCACGCCGCGCTGCAGCTCGGAGGGCGTGCAGCGCGGCGAGAGCTTCGGTCGGTGGACCGTCGTGTCGGTCCGATGGGCCGCTCACGGTCCCCGCTCAGGTGGCGGAGTCGAGGCCCCGGTCATTTCCTGAGGTCGTGGCCCTCCACGTCGTCGTCGTCGATCGCGCGGCGCGTGGCCGACACATCGTCGGGCTCGAAGGCCCTGCGCGCAGCGGCGACGTGGCCTTCGACGTCTTCCTCTTCGCCCTCCAGGCGGCGGCGGGCGAGCGTCCCGTCGGTTCCCAGATCGTCTGACATGTGACCCTCCACGTCGTCGTCCTGCGGCCGGCGGCCGATGCCGTCCGGTCTCATGTCGGGGTTCCGGATACTCATCCCGTGACCCTCGACATCGTCATCCCCGATGGCCTCGCCACCCGGGCGGATGGTCGAGCCGATCGATTCACCTGGTCCTCTACGTCGGGTGTGGTCCATCGCTACCTCCGGTTAACCAAGCATCATGACCCGTCCGGCCAGGATGTCCACATGATGGACAGCCACCGGACATCGACCGAGCGCGCAGTGGACAGCGCGGCTGTCACCTGCGTGACACCTCCCTCGCGGCGTCCTTTCATCGCTCGCCACGTTGAGCGAGCCGCGCAAGGTCGGTGATGACCAGCGTCTCGCGCTCGATGCGCAGCAGCCC
>JACDBP010000361.1 GCA_013694835.1 Chloroflexota bacterium | reverse complement strand
CTGCTGCTGATGGACGAGCCGCTCTTCCGCTCCATGGCGCTCGGCACCATCGCCGTGGTGGTCGTGTCCGTGGTCGGCAGCCTGACGTTCCTGCCGGCGGTGCTCGCGATCCTCGGCCGTGGCGTCGACTTCGGACGGATCCCGTACTTCGGTCGTGATCGGGCCGAGGGCACCGGCATCTGGAGCCGGATCGTGGGCCTGGTGATGCGCCGTCCGCTGGTCTGGGCGGCCGGGACCGCTGCAGTCCTGCTTCTGCTGGCCTCGCCGCTGCTCCATCTTCGGCTCGGCCAGACGGACATCACCGCGTTCCCCGATTCGATCGAGGGCGTCGCGGCGATCAAGCAGCTCCAGGAGCACTTCCCGCAGGGGACCACGCTGTCGCTCGACGTCTATGTCACGCACGCGGACCGGCCGGATGTCAAGGCTGCCATCGAGCCGTTTCGCAACTCGGTCCTGGCGGTGTCCGGCCTGAGCGAGTCACGGAGTGGCATCGCCTATTCGCAGGACGGCACCGTGGCCCGGATCCCATTCTCCCTGGGCAGCGACCAGAACGACCCCCGCAACCACGAGATCGTGCAGGCCGTGCGTCGCCAGCAGGTGCCGGCGTCGTTCGGGGTGTTGCCGGACGTGGAGGCGTTCGTCAGTGGGCGCGCTGCGCGGGTGATGGACCGGACCGAGGTCTTCGCGAGCCGGATGCCCCTCGTGTTCGGGTTCGTGCTGACGCTGAGCTTCCTGCTGCTGATGCTGGCCTTCCACTCCCTGGTCATCCCGCTGAAGGCGCTCATCCTGAACCTGCTCTCGGCTGGTGCCGCGTATGGCGCGATGATCCTGGTGTTCCAGGACGGCTGGTTCGGGTCACTGCTGGGGATCAAGCCCACCAGCGTCATCGAGGCGTGGGTCCCGATCTTCATCTTCACCATCCTGTTCGGGCTGTCGATGGACTATCACGTCTTCATCCTCACCCGAGTCAAGGAGGCGCGCGACCGCGGGCTGTCGTCCAACGACGCGGTGGCGCGGGGCATCTCGGTGACGTCCGGCGTGGTCACGAGCGCGGCGGCCATCATGGTCGTGGTGTTCGCGGTGTTCGTGACCCTTCGGCTGGTGATCATCCAGCAGCTCGGGCTGGGGCTTGCGGTGGCGGTCCTGGTCGACGCGACGCTCATCCGGAGTGTCCTGCTGCCCTCCACGATGCGGCTGCTCGGCGAGTGGAACTGGTGGATGCCCCGATGGCTGGGGTGGCTGCCCCGCGTCACGATCGAGACCGAGCCAGAGGAGGGGGAGCACGAACCGCCCGATGACCGGCCGGCCGACACGCCACCTGAGCGTGCGCCGCGGGGCGAACCCGCGGGCGCCTGAGCGGGAGAGCGACTTGCGCGTTCGGCGGATCATGGTCGGGCGGCCTCTGCCGGCAGAGCTGGTCGGGGCGGTGCTGACCCGAGATCTCCGCGTCGCTGAGGAGCGTTGGTCCAAGGGCCGACGTCTCTCGGCCGACGACCTCGCGGCGCTCGGCGCTGCGCCCGCGGGCGATCTGATGACGGTCCTGCTGATGGGACGCGATGACATCCACGAGGACGATGCCGCGCGCGAGCTCGCGGCGGCCGTGACCGGGCACGGCCTGGAGATTCGTGGCCCGGTGCAGAGCCGGGTCGATCTCGTTGCGAGCATCCCCGGGGTCGTTCATGTCCGGGTGAACGCGCTCGAGCGGCTCAATCGGATCGATCCGCTGGAGGTCTTCACCGTCCATGACGGCCGGATCGTGGAGCCTGGCGACCTCGTCGCGTCGGTGAAGATCGCGCCGCACGTCGTAGCCCGCACTGCGCTCCGGGTCGCCATCAGGATCGCACGGTCCGGCAGCCGCGAGCTGGTGCGGATCGCGCCGTACCGGGGCACGGCAGTCGCCGTCGTGGTGAAGGAGTCGGTGCGCGACACGGCCCGAGAGCGGTTCGAGGTCAGCGTCCGGGCCAAGATCGAAGGACTCGGGTCGTCTGTCGCTTCCATCGACTATCTGGATGATGATCCCAAGGCGGTCGCCGCGCGACTCGCGGAGCTGACGCGCGGACCGGATCGGGTGCCGCTCATCCTCACGGCCGGCGCGGCGTCGACGGACCCGACTGACGCGATCTTCGTGGCTCTCGAGGAGCTCGGCGGCCGGCTGGTCCGACGGGGCGTGCCGGCGCACCCGGGATCGATGCTCTGGCTCGCTCGTCTCCACAGGACGGCCATCCTGGGGCTGCCGACCTGTGGCGCGTATTCGATGGCGACCGCGGTCGACCTGCTGCTGCCGCGACTGCTCTCCGGCGAACCGGCGACGGTCGGCACGGTCGCGAAGCTGGGGCACGGCGGGATCCTCACCCGCGACCAGCGCTCGCGTTTCCCGCGCTACGCCCGCGAGCTGGACGCACCCGAGGGTTGAGTCCGTGGCGTCGGCCCGCACACGGCGGTAGAGTCGGCTGGTGAAGACGACCGACGATCACGCGGAGCGACCCGAGGGCACCCGTACCATCGAGGCGATCCAGGCCGAGTTCGGCCGGCGTGGCTACATCGCCGATCGATCGCTTGCCACGGCCGTGTTCCTCGCGCTCGAGCTGCAACGTCCGCTGCTCCTGGAGGGGGAGGCGGGCGTCGGCAAGACCGAGCTCGCCAAGGTCCTCGCGGCGAGTCTCGGCACTCGGCTCATCCGGCTCCAATGCTACGAGGGGCTGGACGTGAACACCGCCGTCTACGAGTGGAACTACCCGCGACAGATGCTGGAGATCCGGTTGTTGGAGGCGCGCGGCGAGGCGGGCAGCGTCACCGCGCACGACATCTTCGGCCCCGAGTTCCTCATCCGCCGTCCGCTGCTCCAGGCGCTGGAGGCGACGGACGGCGTCGCACCGCTCCTGTTGATCGACGAGATCGACCGCGCCGACGAGGAGTTCGAGGCGTACCTCCTGGAGATCCTGTCCGACTTCCAGATCACCGTGCCCGAGATCGGCACGATCACGGCCACCACGCCACCGCGAGTGATCCTGACGTCGAACCGGACGCGCGAGGTGCACGACGCGCTGAAGCGGCGCTGCCTCTACCACTGGATCGACTACCCGTCGGCGCAGAAGGAGTATGAGATCGTCCTTGCGCGCGTCCCGCAGGCACCAGAGCGGCTTGCGCGCGAGGTGGTCGACTTCGTACATCGATTGCGGTCGGCGGACCTGACCAAGGTGCCAGGCATCGCCGAGACGCTCGACTGGGCGGCCGCGCTCCTCAGCCTTGGCGCTCGAGAGCTGGCGCCTGAGTTGGTCGACGAGACGCTGGGCGTGGTCCTCAAGTACGAAGAGGACATCCGCCAGGTCCGCGGCGAGCCCGCCCGGCGCTACCTCGCCGAGGCCGCGGTCGGCCCCTGACGCAGTCGATGACCAAGCCCGTCGTGGCCAGGACGACACCCGAACCGGACGTCGACGGTCGGCGGCTGCTGCGCGAGGCGGTCGGCTTCGGGCGGGCACTCCGGCTCGCCGGACTGGCGGTGGACCTGGGTGCCGCGGTCGACTTCGCGCGGGCGCTGACCCTCGTGGACGTGGGCGACCGCGAGCAGGTGCGCGGCGCCGGCGAGGCCATCTTCACGCGGCGTCGGGACGATCGACCGACGTACGATGCGGTCTTCGCTCGCTGGTGGCGAGACCGACGCTGGCGGGCGCCCGGCGAGTTCGCCCCGGATCCGCTGCGACGGCCGGATGGCGATGTGAAGGAGGGTCCGGAGGGGATCGAGGCCGAGGACGGCGGGGAGGCGCGTTCGCGGTCCACGCAGGAGCAGGGCATCCCCATCGGCACCGAGGACGAGGCCGCCACGGACGCCGATCCGATCGAGGGGCTGGTCATCGCGCCGGATGCGTACAGCCGCGGCGAGGTGATCCGCCATCGCGACTTCGATCGGATGTCGTCCGCCGAGCTGCGCGAAGCGGAGCGACTCATCGACCAGCTGATCCCCCGCCTGGAGCAGCGCCGGACCCGCCGATACGAGCTCCACTCCCACGGCCGCCGGCTCGCTCCCCGACAGATGTTCCGCCGCAACCTCGGGACCGGCGGGCAGCTCCTGTCCTGGGTCTGGCGGCGCCAGATCCGTGAGCCACGGTCGATGGTCGTGCTGTGCGACATCTCGGGTTCGATGGAGCGACACTCCCGCCTGCTGCTGCGCTTCACGCAGGCGCTCGCGGCCTCGAGCGCCATCCGGACCGAGTCGTTCGTCTTCGGGACGAGGCTCACCCGCGTGACGCGGCTGCTCCGCGACCGCGACCGCGACCGGGCCCTGGCTCGTGTCTCCGCATCCGTGATCGACTGGGCCGGCGGGACCCGCATCGGTGAGTCGTTCCGAGACTTCAACCAGCACTGGGCACGGCGGACGCTGCGCACCTCGGGCGTCGTGGTCGTCGTCTCCGACGGCTGGGATCGCGGCGATCCGGCGCTCGTCGCCGCCGAGACCGCCCGCCTCCGCCGGAATTGCCACCGCCTCGTCTGGTTGAACCCACTCGCTGGCGTCGTGGGATACCAGCCGCTGGCCGGCGGGATGCGCGCCGCCTATCCCTACATCGATGACTTCCTGGCGGCAGGCACGGTCGCCGACCTCGAACGGCTGGGGCAGATCCTGGGAGGCGTCCGAGCCGGCGACACGCGGCGCGCCAGCCGGGCGGCCGCGAGTGCAGCGTTGCCTGCCATCGATCCAGCAACGGTGGGGAGCGACAGGTGAAGGGACTGCTGGAGCAGTTGGCGGCGTGGCGCGAGGACGGCGTGGAGGCCGGGCGGGCCGTCGTCGTGCGCACGTTCGGGTCCGCGCCACGGCCCGAGGGGGCCGTGCTGCTGTACGCGACCGACGGGCGGATCGCCGGGTCGGTGAGCGGGGGCTGCGTGGAGGGCGCGGCGGCCGAGGAGATCACCATCGCGCGGTCGACCGGCCGGTCGCGGGTCATCCGGTATGGCATCAGCGACGAGGAGGCATGGGACGTCGGACTTGCCTGTGGCGGCACCATCGACGTGCTGATCCAGCCGGCCGTACCGTCCGAGGCCGTGGACGCAGCCATCGCGTCCCTGGGTGCCGGCGGGCACGGCGCGGCGGTCGTGACGCCGCTCCCCGCCGGCTCGCCACCGGCCGAGTTCGGCCAGCACCAGCCGGGGG
>JACDBP010000358.1 GCA_013694835.1 Chloroflexota bacterium | reverse complement strand
CCCGTGCCGCGCCGCTGGATCCGCGTACACGCGGCCGGAGCGAACATTGAAGACGATGAGGCGGATGCCGGGTCCGGGGCGCCCGCCGATGCGGACCGCAGCATCGTTGGCGAGCTCCGAGACCTGTTCGGCACCGATCTCCGGCAGCCAGTCGATCTCGCCCGTCTTGAGTGCTGTCGCCGCGACCCGCGGATCCTCGATGATCTGGGCGCGGACGTTCGCGATCGACGCCGCTCCGCCGGCCGCGCCGGCGAACCGGCGCAGCTCCACCGCGTCACCAGGCCGATATCGTTCGAAGGCGAAGGCTCCCGTGCCGACGGGGTCCTCACCGAAATCCAACAGCGGGAAGGCCGCCGCGAGCTGGTCGATGCCGCTGCTGCCGAGCGCCGAGCCGATCAGCTGCACGCGCCGCAGCAATGCGGCGGCGTACGCCTCCGCATCGTCGCCTCCCGCACCGTCGGGAAAGGCCCGGCGGGCCGGCAGCGGCAGGTCCGCCTTGCGAAGCAGAGCCTCCAGCGCGTCGATGTGCGTCGCCAGCGCGCACGGCTCGGGGGGACTGTCGCCGAGGCAGGCAGCGGCGTTCGTCTGGGTGTCGACCCGTTCGACCAGTGCGGCGACCGCTTCGGGACCGACGACCCGGGCGCCGTCGAGGAACCGCTTCTGGCTCGCCTGCACAGGCCCCCGCGGAACGATCCAGAGCTGGCTCAGCAGGGTCGCGAGGAGCGCCGAGTCGGGCTCGCGAAGCTCGAGGCGGACCCCCCGGTCGCCCTCCGCGGAGACATCGAGGAGCCCGGCACGGGCGATGCTGCACAGCTCACCGAACGGGCAGTTCGGTGAGAGCGCCAGCTGATAGGTGAACACCACGTCCGCGGGGTCGAGCCGGCTGCCGTCGTGGAATCGGATCCGCGGTAGGAGCTGTACGGTCCAGGTGCGGCCGTCATCGGCGATGAACGGCGGTGCTTCCGCCAGATCGGGCCGCGGCAGCAGTCGCTCGTCGAGCCGGTAGAGAGCGCTGAACAGGAAGCGGCCGATGAGCCGCGTCCCGGCGTCCTGCGCCGCCGGCGAGAAGCTTGTGGGCTCAGCGCCGATGGCGAAGACGAAGGTCGTCGCCCGCGGCTGCGTGACCAGTGGGGAGCGACGCGACGTCGGGCTGCCGGACGCGTCGTCCGATCGCGTGCGCGTCGGTTCCGGCGTGGACGTGACGCAGCCCGCGACGGTCAGGACCGTGGCGAGCACGACGGAGGCGGCCCGACCGACCACCGTCATCGCCTTCCCTTGCGCCGTCCCCAGACCCATCACGCCGCGTGCCCGATCACCATCTCCACCCACCCGCGGGCTGGCGTCACTGCGGGCAGGGAGTCTCCGCGCCGGTCATCGGGCGCCAGCGCAGGTCCGGCTGCCGTGCGGCCGTCGCCTCATCCAGGCGCCGGACCGGTGCCGTGTGGGGTGCCGCCTTGACCGTCGCCGGATCGCGCTTGGCCTCCTCGGCGATCGCCAGGAGTGCATCGGCGAACGCGTCGAGCGTCTCCAGGCTCTCCGTCTCCGTCGGTTCGATGAGCAGCGCCTCGTCGACGATCAACGGGAAGTAGATCGTCGGCGGATGGAAGCCGTAGTCGATGAGCCGCTTCGCGACATCGAGCGTCCGCACGCCACTCGCCGCCTTCAGCGGCCGGGCCGTGGCCACGAACTCGTGCTTGCAGATCCGATCGTAGGGGATCTCGTAGACCCCGGCGATGCGCTTGCGGAGGTAGTTTGCCGCCAGCACAGCGTCCTCGGTGACCTCGAGCAGCCCGGCCGCACCGTGAGCCCGGAGGTACGCATAGGCGCGCACGAGGATGCCGACGTTGCCCTGGTAGGCTCGGACGCGGCCGATCGAGCTCGGACGTTCGCCCGGTCGCTCGAGCCGGTACAGGCCATCCGGCACGTCGTCGCGGATGACCCGCGGGCCAGGCAGGAATGGTGCCAGTCGCTGGCCGACGCCGACCGGACCGGCCCCTGGTCCACCGCCGCCGTGCGGTGTGGAGAACGTCTTGTGCACGTTGAAGTGCATCACGTCGAATCCGGCCCGACCCGGCTTGAACTTGCCGAGCACCGCGTTGAGGTTGGCTCCGTCCATGTAGGCCAGGGCGCCCACGGCGTGCACGGCGTCCAGCAGCTCCACGATCTGGCTCTCGAATAGCCCGAGGGTCGATGGATTGGTCAGCATCACGGCAGCCGTCCGGGGTCCGAGCGCAGCACGCAGCGCGTCCAGGTCGACACCGCCGAGGGCGTTCGAGGCGACGGTCACCGTCCTGAACCCGGCCATCGAGGCGGTCGCCGGGTTCGTGCCGTGCGAGGAGTCGGGCACGATGACCTCGGTCCGCTCCAGGTCACCCCGCGAGCGGTGGTACGCGCGCACCATCAGGATCCCGGTCAGCTCACCGTGAGCACCTGCCGCGGGCTGGAGCGACACCGCCGCCATGCCGCTGATCTCGGCGAGCATCCGTTCCAACTCGTGGAGCAGCTGCAGCGTTCCCTGGGCCAGCTCATCCGGTGCCAGCGGGTGCAGGGCCGCAAAGCCGCGCAGGCGAGCGGCCCACTCGTTGAGCTTGGGGTTGAACTTCATGGTGCACGAGCCGAGCGGATAGAAGCCTGTGTCCACCGCGTAGTTCAGGTGGGACAGGTTCACGAAGTGGCGGATCACCTCGGGCTCGTTCAGCTCCGGCAGTGCCGGCGGCGAAGCCCGCCGGTACGCCTCCGGGATGCCGTCGAGGGCATTCGCCGGGGCGTGGGGGATCTTGCCCTCGCCGCGACCGGGCCGCGACAGCTCATCGAGGGTCGGCTGCAGTGCCGGACCGACGGCCAGCCGGTGGCCCAGGTCCCGATCCCCGTTGCGCCGGCCACGTGCC
>JACDBP010000300.1 GCA_013694835.1 Chloroflexota bacterium | reverse complement strand
CTCCTGGCCCGACCTTGTCATGTCGCGGTCGGGCCCGCCCCGGGCGCGGCCCCGGTCGCTCGGGCTGCATCGACGCTGGTCGCCGCGTCCTTCGTAGTGCCGGCCGACGCCGGCTCGGCGAGCCGTTCCAGGAGCAGCACCAGGGCAGCCTGGGCGCTTGCCAGCTTGTTCGTTGCTCGATCGCCGCTCCACTGGTGGCGCCGCACGTCATGGCCCTCCTTGTCCGCTACCGCGACGTAGGTCAGGCCGACCGGTTTCGCCGCTGAACCGCCCCCCGGGCCGGCGATGCCCGTGACGGCGATCGCGATCGTCGCCCCGAGTGCACGGCGCGCGCCGTCAGCCATCGCCACCGCCACCTGTGCGGAGACTGCCCCGTGGCGTGCAAGGGTGTCCGTTTGGACGCCGAGCAGCGAAGCCTTGACCTCATCGTCGTAACTGACGATGCCGCCGAGGTAGACATCGCTCGAGCCTGCCACCTCTGTCAGAGCGTGGCCGATCAAGCCACCCGTGCACGACTCGGCGGTGGCGACCCTCGTTCCATCCGCGAGGCATCGCACCTGGATGTCCTGAGCCAGGCGGACGAGATCCGCGAGCGTCGGGTCTCCTCGATCGACGCCCATGGGCGCTATTGGCCGGCGGTCCTCAGGGGCTCGCGTCCGACCTGGAACAGCCACGTCTCGACGCCTCCCGGCCGGCCGAGGATCCCCTTGTCGACCCCGTTGACCGTGAAGGCGGTTCCGCCCGCGTTGCCCGTCCGGATAACGATGTTGCGCGCCGCCGTGAACGTGGCGCTGGTGCCCTTCTTCAGGATGACGCCGACCGTGTAGCCCTCCGCGACTCGCCCGTCGACCCAGACCTTGAGCCAGGCGGCACCTCTTCGTGCCTCCACGAGGACCGTCACGCCAGAATAGGCTACGGACACGGTCCGGGACTCGGTCCTGGGGCTGAGCCCGGTGCCGCTGGAGGTGATGTCGAGCCGCCATGTGCCGGCGGGCAGGGCCATCATCCCGCTGAACGTACCTGCGACGGGCGTCAGGGTGAGCGGCGCAGGACCCGATCCGGGGGCGGGCGAGACCACCGGCCCGGTGGGCGCGGATGGAGCCGCACCTGGCGAGGGCGCTGACGAAGGCGCGGGCGAGCCGCCGGCCGCTGCGGGCTGCTGCGCGGTGACCGTCACGGTCGTGCCATCGGTCGTGCCGCTCACCGTGACGCTTCCCTGGGCAAGGGACGCTCCCTCGGTCGGTGCCGTGAGCGCCAACTGGGCAGGTGGCAACAATGGCGGAGGCGTGGCGCCAGGAGCAAGGGTCTCTCCGGGCGCGAGGCTCGCGCCCGGAGCGGTGGTCGCGATAGGCAGCGGCACGGTGATGATCACGCTCGTGGCGGGCGAGTCCTTCTTCGTGTCGGCGTCCGTGGCGACGATCGTGAAATCGTTCCGACCCTTGGTCAGCGAAACCTCGCGTGACCATCTGCCAGCTGCGTCCGCGGTGACCTGGTGCTGCTGGTCACCTGCGGCAGTGATCGTGACCGTCGCGCCCGGATTGGCCGTTCCCGCGAGCGTGTAGGTGCTGCGATCCGTCGGCAGCTGCAGGAGGTTGTTGGGTGGCGCCGTGATGGCGAGCAGCGGCGGCTGGGAGAAGCGGAAGAGCTGGACCCCGAGGTATCCGGCGAACGCCAGGATGGCGGCGATCAGCAGCAGGCCGACGAACAGGCCGGGCGTGATGATGAGGCCACGCCGGGGAGCCTCGAGTGGCCGCGGCGGCGGCGCGACGACGGGTCTGGCCTGGCGAGGTACGACGGTCTCGCTCTTCCAGCGAGTCAGCACCTCGTCCGGATCGAGGCCGAGGTACAACGCGTAGTTGCGCAGGAAGCCCTTGGTGTAGACCGGGCTCGGCAACTCCGCCGGGTCACTGTTCTCCAGCGCGGCCAGGTACTTGGCCCGGATCTTCGTGTCCCGCTCCGCGCGGTACAGGTCGACGCCCTTCTTCTCGCGGGCGGCCTGCAGCATCTCGCCCGTCGTGGGGGCCGGCGTCGCGTCGATCGCGGCGCGCTCCCGGCCGAGTCGCCGATTCCCGACGCGGATCTGGTGGCGGGCAGTCATCCGGTAGGGATCCCTTGTCTCGCTCTCGGGCGGTCGGGCGGTGGCGCGCCCGGGCACAGTCTACGCGTTCTCGGCAGTCGGCTCACCCCTGACTTCTGGACCCGGATCGCCGGCGTTGCTCCCCTCGTGGACCGCCGGATCGGGGACCGCTGCGACACCTCCCGACCCCTCCAGACGGCCTAGAGCTCGTCGACCTGGTCCTTGGTCCGCATCCCCAGCGGCTGCGCCGCTGCCCGCCCGTCTCCCGCTCTAGAGGTCGTCCCCCTGGTCCTTCGTCCGCATCCAGTTGTCGGGACCGTAGACCTGTCGCGGCACGGCGGGGTTGCGGGGATCCTGGGGGCCGACGATGCCGTAGCGCTCAAGCTCGTCGATCACCCGGCTGGCGCGGTTGAAGCCGACCTTCAGCTTCGTCTGCAGCATCGAGGTGCTCGCCTTTCCGCTCGTGACGACCAGCTCGGCGGCCCGGGTGGTCATCTCGTCCTCGGCCATGGCCGCCAGCCAACCGAACTGGCCGCCGGTACCACCCTCCTCGCCGGTGAATTCGAGCACCTCCGGGTCGTAGTCCGGCTCCGGTGCCTGATCGCGCCAGGCGTCCGTCACCAGGCGGACCTCCTGGTCGCTCACGAAGACGCCCTGCAAACGGATCGGCCGTGGCAGGTCGGCCGGCTGGTAGAGCATGTCTCCGCGTCCGATGAGGTCTTCGGCACCCGGCGCGTCCAGGACCGTCCGTGAGTCCACGTTGGAGGCCATCGCGAAGGCGATCCGACTCGGTACATTCGCCTTGATCAGGCCGGTCACGACGTTGACGCTCGGACGCTGGGTGGCGAGCACAAGGTGGATGCCGACCGCGCGCGCCTTCTGGGCGATCTTGACGACCGGGTCCTCCACCTTGCGGCCCTCACGCATGATCAGGTCGGCCAGCTCGTCGATGATGATGACGATGAAGGGCAGCCGCTCGTGCGGTTCCACCTTCGCGCTGGTGTTGTAGGCCGTGATGTTCCGCTCAGCACGTGCTGCGAGCGCCTTGTACCGCTCCTCCATCTGCGCGACCGCCCAGTGCAGCGCAGCTTTGGCCTCGTTGGCCTCGACGATGACATCGGTCAGCAGG
>JACDBP010000295.1 GCA_013694835.1 Chloroflexota bacterium | reverse complement strand
GCCTGCGCGTGAGTGTCCTGGAAGGCGTAGATGACCTGGCACGCCTTTGGCTCGTCGGGGGTGCCGCAGGCCTCGAGCACCGAACGCATGTCCGCGGCGAGCCACAGCGCGAACGCCGCCAGGCCCAGGCACACGAACGCCGCGAAGCCGATGGACGACGGCTGGAGCCGGAAGGCGAGGCGCGCCAAAGTCATCGGACGGTCCTCACTCTGGCCTCCGCCGGGCCACGACGACGGCGGCCACACTGCCGGCGAGGACCGTCGCCCCGATGAGCACGGCCGACTCCCGGGCCAGGACCTCGATGTAGCGCGAACCGGCGATGCCATGCGACACGTCAATCGGGAGGACCGAGTCCGGCGGCAGCTCCGGGCTGTACTCCTGGAATGCCGCCATCGACATCGCCTCGGCCTCCTCGTCGCTGATCGGCGTGCCGTCGGGCGCCCGGTACGCGTGCCCAGTGGTGAATGGATGGCCGGACATCTCTGACGGTGTCAGCTCGGTCGACGCAACGGCGTACGGAAGCGGAAGCTCAACCGCGAACGACAGGCCCACGGCGAGCGCGATGCCGAGGAGTAGCGCTGGCAGAAGTCTCCCGACCACTGCCCCAACAGCAACGGCCACGACCAGCATCAGCGTCGACCTGAGCACCAGCGAGATGCCACGCACTCCATGTGACGCGAAGCCGAGATCACTGCCGGGATCGTTGGCATGTGCCAGCGCCTCGGCGGCAGCGGCCATGAGACCGATCAGGACAAGGCCGATGACGAGGACCGAGCCCGCGCGCCAAGCGAGCCATTTCAGGCGCGAGCGGGCCAGCGGCCACGAGATCATCGCGGTGCGCTGCTCGATCTCGGTCGTCACGATCGGGACGCCGAGCACGAGGGGCATGGCATACGTCGCGACGCCGATTCCCAGATTGAACATCAGCGCCGTGTCGCCGAGCGGCGAGCCGAAGAGGCTGATCACCCCGCAGTCGTGCGATGCCGTCGGTGCCTCGCACGCCGCAAGCATGGACGGCAGGCTCAACGTCAGCCACGCGGCAAGTGCCGTCAGGCCGAGGCACACCAGGGCCGCGAAGCCGATCGACGATCGATGGAGCCTGAAGGCCAGACGTGCCCAGGTCATCGATCCGTCCCTACGACGGCCGTCGCCGGGCCACGACGCCGGCGCTTGCGGCCAGCGCAACCAGGCCGACGAGGACCGCGATGATCGAGTCGCGGAGCACGAGCAGCGGATACTTCTCGCCGGCGATCACGAGACGCGCGTCGCGCCCGATAAACTCGCCGGCCCGTAGGGCTTCCTCCGACTCGAACACGCGACCGTTCTCGTCGGTGAAGTTCGGCGTGAACCCACGATCGAATGCTTCGGTGTAGGTCATGAACTCGCCATCGACTCGCTCGATGCCGAAGGCGACGTCGAGCGCGGCGATGTCGAACTCCTCTGGCTCGCCGATCGCGGCGTACATCGGCTGCAGGGTCGCCTCCGACCGGTTCCATTGGTCAAGCGCAAAGCTGACGCCCGTAAACGAGAGGCCGATGACAAGCACCGAAGCCAGAACCGACGGCAGGACACGACCGACGACCGCGCCGACCAGGACGCCCAGCATGATCGCGCCGACGCCGCGGGCGACGATGGGCAGGCCACGGCGGCCGAACCACACGAAGTCCTCTCCAAGGGTTCGATCTGGGAAGATCGCGGCAGTCAACAGCTCGCTGCCTGCAGCGAGAACGGCCAGCAGTGCAAGCCCGAACACTGTCACGAACGCGATGCGGCGGAGGAGCCAGCCGACCCTCGATCGGCTGAGCGACCACGCGAGCTGGGCAGTTCCACCATCGATCTCCCGCGCCACGAGTGGGGCGCCGAGAATGACGCCCATACCGAATGGAGCGACCCACGCCAGGTTGGTGAGGTTCGATGCCCAGCTCTCGGCCTCGTAGTACTCGGTGAGGAACGCCTGGCACGCGAGCGGTGGCCCGGACTCCGTCGCGAAGTTGGGCGACAGCCCGGCCAGGCACTCCGGACTGGCGGCGCGCAACGCGTCAAGGGTGTTGGCGAACCAGAGCATCCCGGCGGTCACGCCGGCCACGCCGAGGACGACCAGCAGCAGCTCCCACTTCTGCTGCCGGTACGAGAGGCGCGCCCAGGTCAGCGCGCCGGTCACGCCGCCGCCGCCGGTGACGCGATTGATCGCCGCCTGGCGACTCGCACCTGTCCCATCAGGTCGGTCTACGGCGGCTGGTGACAACGGCAGCACCGATCATGAGCAGGACGCCCGCTCCGGCGGTCACCAGCGACGCGCGCGCCATGATC
>JACDBP010000283.1 GCA_013694835.1 Chloroflexota bacterium | reverse complement strand
GTTCGGGCCCGAGCCCTCGTCCGCGTAGCGAGGTACGGCCACCGGCCGCTCGTCGCTGATCGGCGCGGCAAGGAGCGCGTGGATCACCGCAGGCTCCAGACGGGGCTGATCGCCTAGGACCACGAGCGCGGCGTCGACGGGCGCGAACACGAGCGCCGCGAAGCCCAGGCGGACCGAGCCCGAGAGCCCCTGCTGCGGTGCCCCGTTCACCACGCGCTGTTCATCGCGCCAGGAGATGGTCGCTTCGATCGCGCGAGCGTCATGGCCGAGGACGACCACGATCGTCCCGACACCGAGGCCTCCCAGCGCGTCGAGCACGTGCTGGAGGACCGGACGGCCCTCGAGCGGGGCAAGGAGCTTGCCTCCGCCGAAGCGCGATCCTGCCCCTGCGGCGAGGACGATCGCGCCGACACGCTCCGCCGCGAGCAGTCCGGCCATGCCGCTACTCGCCGACGATGTAGACCAGCTTGGCCTCGTCGAGCATCACGAACGGCACTCCGATTCGGTCGCTGGTGGCCAGGTTGCTGATCGAGACGCGGTTCTCGCCCGGCTGAAGCAGTTCGGCCGGGAAGTCGAAGGCGGCGGAGGTCCAGCGCCCCTCGCCGCTCGGGCCGCAGCAGAAGTCGTTCGCGAGCGGGTTCGGGCCGCGGAAGATCACGACCCCGTTGACTCGGATCCGCATCAGCGTATGCCGCGCGTCCTCACCGTCCAGCCCGTTGATTCGCAACCGGGCCTGGCGAAGGGGCGTGCCCGTGACCACGAAGCGCGCGGTCATCGTGTGGTCGTCGGTGCCCTGGCCGTAGACCCAGCGCGCCCGGCGGCCGTGGTACCGCCCGGCACGGCCGCCACTGAAATCGCCCTCGGCCAGGCTGACGTTGAGCAGCGTCTCACCCTGGCCGATGTCGATGCCGGGCGGTGGGTCGGTCGGGACGGGCGTTGGTAGCGGCTCCGTCGGCTGGCCAGTGGGCGGTGGCGTCGGCTCGAGCGTCGGTTCGGGGCTTGCAGAGTCGGTCGGCGAGGGCTCCTCCGATGGCGTCGGCTCTTCCGACGGAGTGGGTCCCTCGCTGGGGCTCGGCTCTGCGGAGGGCTCGCCGGTCAGGCTCGGCTCGTCAGTCGTGCCGTCCGAAGCGCCGGGCGAGCCACTCGGCGAGAGGACCGCGCCACCCCGCGTGGGCGAGGGTGAGACCGTGGGCTGCGGGCGACGATCGTTGCCCACGAGCAGCCAGGCGAGGACCCCGGCGCCGGCCAGGAGGAGGAGCAGCGCGACCATCGGGACGGCAAGGCCGCGGCCCTCGGGCCCATCGCGCCGCTTGAACGTGACGCCGCGCGTGGGCGCCGAGGCGACGGACGGGGGCAGGTGACCGGGGGGCGGCGGTGGTGGCGGGTAGGTGCCGGGCGGGTACGGCGTGCGAGCCGCGTACCCAGGGGCGTAGACGTCGGTCGTCGGGTAGGGGTCGGACTGGTAGGTGGGCTGGTAAGGATCGGACGGTGGGATCGCGGAGGGAGGGTAGTCGCCCTGCTGGTCGTCGGACTGGCGGTATCGATCCCCCTCCGAGGCGTCGCGGGCCGGCGCGTACGGATCAGGGGGTGGCGGTGACGGAGGTGGCGGCAGTGGCGCATCCCAGGCCTGCGGCCAGGCTCGCGGCAGGTCGCTCCCGGTCGGGGGTAGGGGTGGCAGCTGTGGGGGTGGTGGAGGTGGTGGCAGCGCCGGGTCGGAGCCGTTGTCCCCGCCCGCGGCGTGTCCCCGTCCGAAGGGATCGGCCCGCTCGCGCTCGTCGCCCATCGAGACTTACGCGGCCGACGTCGCGCGCGCTCTGGGCCGACCGGTGCCGGGTGCGTGAGCGCCCTGTCCCGCGTCCTCATGCTGGGCACGCGCCGCGGCAAGAAGGTGCTCCAGCAGGATCGCGTTCGTCAACGGGCCGACGCCGCCGGGCACCGGGGTGATCGCCGCGGCCACCAGGCGCGCTGACTCGAAGTCCACGTCGCCCACGATCCTGCCATCGACCACGTTGATGCCCACGTCGACCACGAGCGCCCCCGGCCTGAGCATCGCGCCCGTGACCAGCCCCGGCGCTCCTGCGGCCACGACCACGAGATCAGCGCGCCTCACATGGCCGGGGAGGTCGCGCGTCCGACGATGGCACATCGTCACCGTGCAGTGCTCACGCTGCAGCAACAGGCTGGCCGGCCTGCCGACGACGTTGCTGCGTCCGATCACCACGGCATCGAGCCCTTCCAGCGCGTATCCGGAGCGCTTCAGGATCTCGACCGTCGCGTGAGCGGTGGCCGGCAGGAACCCCTCGTAGCCGAGCGTGAGCAGGCCGGCATTCGCAGGGTGGAGGCCATCGACGTCCTTGCCGGGGTCGATCGCCTCGATCACGGCCCGCAGCGGGATCCGGCTCGGCAGCGGCATCTGGACGATGATGCCCGACACCATCGGATCCATGTTCAGCTCTTCGATCCGTCGCTGGATGAGCGCCGTGGTGACTCGCGGACCGATCTCGATGACCTGCCCCGACACGCCGGTGCTGCGACAGCTGCGGACGATCTGGTTGAGGTAGACCGCCGACGGTGCGTCAGCGCCGATGAGCACGACCGCCAGCGTCGGTGGGAATCCGTGGCGCTCCCTGAACGAGCTCACCTGGATCTTGAGGCGGCCGCGGATCTCGGCCGCCATCGGCCCGCCCTCGAGGAGCCGCGCCCCGTCCGGTGGCCGGTGCGGTCGGTCGATCGTCAAGCGGGCTGCGACCGCTGGGGCGCCATCGGCACGATTGTCGCACCGGTCCGGGGGTAGCATCCCCGGGGCATGTCCGGCCGCAGGTGAGGGAGGTTAGGCAAATGGCGAAGATCGTGTGCGTCCTGTACGAC
>JACDBP010000260.1 GCA_013694835.1 Chloroflexota bacterium | reverse complement strand
GTCACCACCAGCGTCCGCGCGCGCTCGGCGAAGGGTCTTGCTGAGACGAGCTCCACGAGCACGCTGTCGGCGTCGATTCGGCCGGCGAAGCGCACCTCGAGCCCTCGCCGCAGGACCTCGTGGTGAGGCGCACCAGGGTCGGGCTGCCCGTCCAGCATCAACACCACGTCGAGGGACGCCGGCAGCGCAGCCCTCATCGAGGCGAGCAGCAGTCGCGGGGCCGCGCCGGTCGGCGTGCCGCTTCTCCGGTGCAGCAGGTTGTTGCCGTCCACGTACAGCCGGTCGATCTCGTGGAGCCCGACGCCGGGCCGGCTACCACGCGCCCGTCCGCTCATCGAACGTCTACCATCCCGGCGTGCTGCTGCTGGTCGACCTTGACGGCGTGGTGTACCGCGGAAGCGAAGCGATCCCGGGCGTGGCCGAGGTGCTTGCCGACCGTGTGGCACGCGGCGATCGCGTCATCTACGTCACCAACAACTCGCGCTGGCACCACACCGAGTACGAGGAGCGGCTCCGCTCCATGGGCGCGCCGGTGGCACCGGACAGCGTCGTCACGTCGGCCAGGGCCACGGCACTTGCCGTGGGCGAAGGCGCCGCGACGGACGGGCGACGCCCGAAGGTCGTGATGGTCCTGGGCGGCCCGGGGCTGGCACGGGAGATCCAGGAGGCGGGGATGCGGACGGTCGATCCCACGCCGGACGGCCTGGCGGCGCGCCCGGACGTGCTGGTGGTCGGCGTCGACTTCGACCTGACCTACGAGCGACTTACGATCGCGGCCCGGGCGGTGCGCGAGGGCGCCCGATTCGTTGCCACCAATCGCGATGCGACTTACCCCACGGCGGAGACGCTCGCTGCGGGTGCCGGGGCGATCGTCGCGGCCGTCGTGGTCGCCGCCGGTCGAGAGCCCGACCTGGTCTTCGGCAAACCGGAGCCGAGGCTGTTCGAGGAGGCGGCCCGTTCCGTGGCGGTCCCCATCGCCGAGGCCGTCGTGATCGGCGACGGGCTGGCCACCGACATCGCGGCAGCGACGCGCGTCGGCGCCCGGTCCGTGCTGATGCTGACCGGCGTCTCGAGCCAGGCGCAGGTCGATGCCACGCCCGAGGCCGAGCGTCCGACCGCCGTGGCGCGGGACGCTCGGGCACTCGCCGAAGCCCTCGACCGTCTGGCCGGTGCCTGCAAGCCCGCAGCCGGCGCCGGATCCGGCGACACCTGACTCCATCACCCTTCCGCCAGCCGCGGCTCACCCCGCCCGAATGCCTCGAACTCGTCGCGCAGTCGCGCCCGCAGCGCCTCTTCGTGATGGAGGAAGGCCACGTCCAGCGCGTGGCGATCGATCGCCCACAGCTCCGGCAACGTCACGCCCAGGGATGCGTGTGCGCGCGCGTACTCGCGCATCAGGCTGAGGTCGCTGACGGTCCGGTCATCGGTCGAGAGGGTGACCGCAACACCCGCGCGCATCAGTCGGGGCAGGGGATGGTCCTCGTAGCGCCCGACGATCCCTGCCTGGGTGTTGCTCGTCGGGCAAAGGTCGAGGGTCACGGCGCGCTCGATCAGCTCGCGCAGCAGGCCTGGGTCGTCCCAGGCAGGCGCCCCGTGTTCGATCCGTGATGTCCCGACCTTCATCGCTCGCCGGACCTGTGCCGCGCCGCCCCACTCGCCGGCGTGGATGGTGACGCCGAGCCCGGCCCCGCGGGCGAGCTCGAAGGCGCGTGCGTGGAGGGCCGGGTCGGGATGGAGAGCTTCCTGGCCGGCGAGGTCGAAACCCGTGAGCCCCCGGTCGACGAATCCGGACGCTGCCTCCGCCATCGCCACGCCCAGCTCCGGTGCGTGTGAGCGAAGGAGGACGGCGACGAGGCGCACGACGACGCCCGGCGCGCGCCGCATGCCCTCGTCGGCGCCGCGCACCACGGCCGCGATGCCGTCGTGGAGGCTCAGCTGTCGCACGTGGAGCGTCGGTGCCCACTTGATCTCGGCGTACCGAGTGCCATCCGTGGCGAGGTCTTCGACCAGTTCCGCCGCGATCCGCTCCAGGGCTGCCTCGGTCTGCATCAGCGCGACCGGCAGGTCGAAGGCGCGCAGCAGCGCCATCTGGTCGCGGACCGCACGGGGCGCCACCAACCCGTCGCGGATCCATCCGAGGCGATCCGCGTCCGATCCGGCCCGCACCAGGCCCAGCCCGTCGGCTAGCTCCAGGGCCGTCGCGAGCCGCAGCGAGCCATCGAGGTGGAGGTGAAGCTCGGCCTTGGGCATCCGCTGCAGCAGTTCCCAGGTCTCGCTGGGGAGCGCTGCAGCCGCAGGATCCCACGACGGGGAATCGACCGCCCACGGCTCGATCGGTGAGCCGGCAGGCGCTCCCGCTGCGTACCTCTGCATCACGGGATGGTACGGGCGCGGCAACTGCGGCCTCGGGCTACAACATGCTACCATCAGTTAGCCAGTTTTACCACCGACCGAGGTTTCGAATCATGTCCTTCATCCTGATCACCGGAGCGTCCGGGTTCGTCGCCAGCCACGTCATGCCGGAGCTCATCGGTGCCGGACACCGGATCCGCGCGCTGGTCCGCGACGCGAAGGGCGAGTCCATCATCCGCCGCCGCCTCGAGCCCGCCCGACTCGATGCCGTCGAGTTCGCCCGCACTGCCCTCGACGACGCAGACGGCCTTCGCCGGGCTGTCGACGGCGTGGATGTGGTCCTCCACCTCATCGCGATCCCCCGCGACTGGGACGGTGGCAAGGAGATGGACCGTGTCAACCGGGAGGGCACCCGAGCGGTGCTGGACGCAGCGAAGGCCGCCGGCGTGCGGCGATTCATCCACCTCGGTGCCCTCGGGGTGCGCGACGACCCGGCGCTGCCCTACGGCCGCTCCAAGGCGCGCGCGAACGCCCATGTCCGGGAGTCGGGGCTGGACTGGACGATCCTGAGCCCCTCGCTGCTGTTCGGTGAACGCGATGGGTTCTTCAACCAGATCGCGTTGCTGGCGCGACTCTCGCCGGGGGTGATGCCGATCCCCGCGGGAGCCCGGAGCCGGTTCCAGCCCTTCTGGGTGGGCG
Source organism: Chloroflexota bacterium (assembly GCA_013694835.1). Taxonomy (GTDB): domain Bacteria; phylum Chloroflexota; class Limnocylindria; order Limnocylindrales; family CSP1-4; genus JACDBP01. The sequence continues at coordinate 2,098 of JACDBP010000260.1, read as the reverse complement.
ACCTGGCTCGGGTCGTCCGGATGGTCGTGGATGACCCGACGACCGCGGGCAGGGAGTTCGAGCTGGGTGGGCCTGACCAGATGACCTACCGCGAGATCTCGATGACCACACTCCGGGGTATGGGCAAGCGCCGCCTGCTGCTGCCGGTGCCGCAGGCGATGATCATGTTCATCGCCAGGATCTCGGAAGCGGTGCATCTGCCGTTCCCGGTCTCGAGCGACCAGCTCCGGCAACTCCGCTTCGACAATGTGACCACGCCGAAGGACGCCGTCCAACAGAGCTTCGGGTTCGCGCCGCGACGGCTGGCCGGGAGCGTGGACCATCTCCGACGCTGGGTCCGCCACCAGGAACCCGACCGGACCGGCAGGGACAGCCGGGCGGGCAGCCGCCGCTAGACTGCGGGGCGCCATGAGCGCAGCTACTTCGACCGCGTGGAGTCTGCCGCGATGGATGCTCTGGCTCGTGCTGGTCACCGGCGTGGCGCTGGGGGTGGGTGGTCTCGTCGGCGCGCTGGACCATCCGCCGGGGGACGCCACGCGACCAGAGCTGACGGCACGGCAGGATCGAGCCGTGGCGGGGACGATCGACTCGCTGGCGGGACTGGTGGGAACGCTCGCGGATGACGTGGCCGCCCTGCGCTCCATCGGGCGCGATGCCCTGGTCCACGCGGCGGCGGGTGATGTCGAGCTCCTGCGGGCGGACATCGCTGCCGCGACAGCGTTGGGCGATCGCGCGACGGCCAGGTCCGGCGAGATCGAGCTGATCCTGGCCGAGTTGCCGACAGCCGGGGCCGCGCGGTCCGGCCTGAGCGAGCTCAACCAGGCGAAGCTGGCGAGCGTCGAGTCGGTCCTCGCAGCCGTCATGTCGGTGAACGATTCGTGGCAGGCCATCGACGCGCTCGACCAGGAAGTCGGCGCACGGGTCGACGAGGCACTCATCGCCACCGAGACTGCCGGCGGCGCGCTGGAGGAAGCCCGCCAGCTCCTGGCGACCCCCATACCCTGACCGCGGGCACCCACTTGGCCCCGCTCCACCGCGCTACACTCGGCGGCGGCCGTCCTCCTTCACGTCGTTTTCGGTCTCCGAAGCACGCCCGCTAGCGCCGCGAACGCCCCGCTTGGTCCCGAACGCCCGCAGAGCGCACCGAACGCCCATCGCATCTTCCGAACCAGGAGACGCCGAACCGATGCAGTCCCGTGTCGTCACCCGAGATCCGTGGGACGTCGAGACCGACGTGCTGGCGATCCCCATCGCCTCGGATGAGGAGGAGGGCCGTGGGCAGTCGGCCGCTGACGAGCTGGAGGCAGAACTCGACCGCCGACTCGGCGGTGTTCTGGGCGACCTGCGGCGGATCGGTGAGGTCAGCGGCAAGGCCTACGGCGGCGCGCTTGTCCGGGGCGCCGAGATGGGGGCGGCGTGGCTGCTGCCGATGGGCATCGGCAAGGTTGCGGAGGTCGATCGGCTGACGCTCGTCCGCTTCGGTGCTGCCGTCGAGCGTCGGCTCGGTGGACGCCTCGTCAAGCGGCTCGCGATCTACCTGCCCGCGTCCATCGCCGCCGGCACCGGCCCGGGAATCGGCGATGCGGTCGAGCTGGTCACCCGTGGCGTGGTGGAGGGCACGGCCGAGCCGGGCGCGATCTACCGGGAGGCCGTTGAGACGGCACCGCCGGAGCTCGATGAGCTGCTGCTCGTCGTCCCAGGCGGCGATGAGTCCGCGCTGCAGGCACGTGCCGACCGCGGTCGGGTGATCGGCGAGGGTGCCAACCGCGCTCGCCGCCTCTCGCAGCGGGCGAGCAACGACGTCAGCCCGGAAGTCCTCGCCGACGAGGCGACCGCTCTTGCGAAGCGGTATGGCCTGGCGGTCGAAGTCCATGGTCCCGAATGGGCGACCGAGCAGGGCATGGGCATGTTCATGGCGGTCGGCCGCGGCAGCGACAACCCGCCGCGCTTCATCGTGCTTCGCTCCGGAGAGCGGGGTGCGAGCGCGGGGAACGGCCGTCTGCTGGCGATGGTCGGCAAGGGCGTGACGTTCGATTCGGGCGGCATCAGCATCAAGCCTGCGGACCGGATGGAAGAGATGAAGATGGACAAGACGGGG
>JACDBP010000202.1 GCA_013694835.1 Chloroflexota bacterium | reverse complement strand
CCCACCCCCTGCAATGCCCTCGCCGCCGCGTCGAGCGTGACGAGCCCACCGGGTACCGAGGGCGCCAGCGCCACACAGGCAGCACCGACGGCGTAGGCAACGATCCCGAGGCCGAGCACCGTCAGCGCGCCGAATCGATGGAAGAGCGAGCCTGCCACGAGCGAGGCAGGGATCTGGGTGAAACCGCCGAGCCCCATCACGAACCCGATCTCCCAGGTCGGCACGCCATGGCGAGCGAGCTCCAGCGGCAGCAACGACGTGAATGCGTGGAACCCCGCCTGCGCGAGGAAGCTCGCCACCACATGGCCGATCAGCACCTGCGAAACGACGCAACCGAAGCGTGGTGGAAGGATCGGGCCGGCATCCGTTCTGGGTCGTCGCCAGCCCGATCCTGGGTGGGGAAGCTACTTGCCGAGGTCGATGACCTGCTGGAGGAGGGCCTTCTGGCCTTCTTCCGTGATCAGGCTGGTGTAGACCTTGTCACGCGCGATCGCCCGGAGCGGCTCCAGGTCGGGCTTCGTGAATTCGATGCCCTTCTCCTCCTGGAGCTCCTTGTCGATCCGCGTGGCATCCGCGATCTGCTCTGTGATCTGCTGGTCGGTCGCCTCCTTGTCGCAGGCGACCACGACGCCCTGGATATCGGCCGGAAGCTTCTTCCAAGTGGCCTCGGCGATGACCCACGCCACGCTGCTCAGCCCGTGGTGCGTCTGCGCCACGTACTTGGAGACCTCGTAGTGCTTGGCGTCGTACATCGATGGCAGCGCCGTCTCGGCACCGTCGAGCGTTCCCTGCTGGAGGGCCAGGTAGACCTCGCCAAAGGCGAGCGGCGTGGGAACCGCGCCGAGTGCCTGGAAGAACTGCACGTACGCGGGGCTCTGCAGCGTCCGCAGCTTCATGCCCTTGAGGTCTTCGGCCGACGAGATCTTCTTGTTGCCGTACGTGTCGCGCCAGCCGCCGAGGTGGAAGCTCAGGATCCGGATGCCGGACGGGATGCCGGCGTCCTTGATGACCTGGCCCGGCGCGCCCTGCGTGACCTTCTTCCAGTGCTCCTCGTCGTTGAACAAGTACGGCAGGTCGAAGACCGTGCCCACCTTGATGACGTTGCTGTAGATGGTCGTCTCGGTGAAATCGAGGGCGCCGGTCTGCGCCAGCTCGAGCGCCTCCGCGTCGGAGCCGAGCGTCGCGCTGTGGAAGATCTCCAGCTCCACCCGGCCGTTGGTGCGCGTGCTGAGGCAATCCGCGAAGGTCTCGTACGCCCGACCGAAGGACGTATTGGGACCGACGGCATTCGCGCCACGGAGCTTGAATTCGGCGGTGCCCGTCCCGGCCGATGTCGCCGCCGCGGGTGCGGTCGTCGCTGCCGGCCCGGACGCCTTGGGCGTCGCGGTCGGTGTGGCGCCGCCCGTGTTACAGGCTGTGACCAGGACGGTCGTCCCGACCAGCAGCCGCATGGTTCGACCCGAGATACCCACGAAGCCCTCCTCCTTGAATGCTTCCCGGAAGCGTTTGCAGGCACGCTAGCACAGCGCGCAGTGCTGGTCTAGCACCGGAAGCAGATCTCGGGCGTGCGATCAGCGATGCGCCCCTCAGAACTCGTACACTCGGCCCCGAAGACTGGAAACGAAGCGCAGCGCAGCTTGGATCAGGTCAGCGCATCGAAGGGAGCACAGGATGAGCAGCGTCGTGTCGGTCGAGGCGATCCCGGTCAGCTATCCCGAGCCGAACGACTTCAACGCGCTGCGGCACCTCTGCCTCGCGAGGATCACCACCGATGACGGCCTCGTCGGGTGGGGCGAATCGATCACCCAGTTCCCGGAAGCGAATTTCGCCACGAAGGCGATCATCGAGGGGATGGCGGCGCGGGTCGTCGGCAAGGACCCGGTCCAGACGGAAGCGATCTGGGCATCACTCAAGGACCAGGCATGGTGGTACGGCTACGGCGGTGGTATCGCCTCGTATGCGATCAGCGCGATCGACATGGCGCTCTGGGACCTGAAGGGCAAGGTCCTCGGCATGAGCCTGCTCGACATGCTCGGGGGCCCGGTGCACGAGCGACTGCCGGCGGTGGCCTCCTGCCATGCTCACTACTCCGACATCGGCAAGATGGTGGAGGAGGCCCAGGAGTGGGTCGCCCCAGGACTGCACGGCGTCAAGGTCGGCTTCGGCAAGCGCGGTGATGCACGCCTCGGCTACGACCACGACCGCGACGTCGAGTACATCCGGCGGATGCGCGACGGCCTCGGCGACCAGGCACTGCTGATGATCGACTGCGGCTGGAACGTGAAATGGGACGTGAAGACGGCCATCCGTCGGGTCCAGGCGTTCGAGGAGTATGACCTGCACTGGATCGAGGAGCCTCTCGGCGCCTGGGACCCGGAGGGCTACGCGAACCTGCGCAGCAAGACGACCACGCTCATCGCGTACGGCGAGAAGGAGTGGACCGTCGAAGGATTCGAGCGCGTCCTCGCGACCGGCACGGTCGACGTCGTTGGCTGCGATCCCGGACGGGCCGAGGGCGTCACCGGGTTCAAGAAGGTGACCGAGCGGGTCCAGGCGTATCGCCGCCAGGCCAACGCGCACGCTTGGTCGTCGGCGATCTGCTCCGCCGTCAGCCTTGCCATCAGCTTCTCCTCGTCCGCCTGCAAGGTCTTCGAGCTGAAGCCGCTCCGGAACCCGATGCAGCACGACCTGGTGACGAAGCCGTTCGCGCACGTCGACGGCTGGATGTACCCACCGAGCGGGCCCGGCCTCGGCATCGAGATCATCGAGGAGGTCGTCGATCGGTATCGCACCGAGCGAGTCCTGGCGAGCACGACCGCGCCATGACCTGGAGCGTCGGTGCCGGGCTCGATGGCCGGGGGGTCATCGTCGCCGGCGCCGCAGGCGGGATCGGCTCGGCGGTCGCGGGGGCGTTCGCCACCGCGGGGGCGCACGTGGTCGCCGTCGACCGGGACGGCACCGCGCTGGACGCCATGGTCGACGGCCTCGAGGGGTCCGGGC
>JACDBP010000199.1 GCA_013694835.1 Chloroflexota bacterium | reverse complement strand
GTACTTCAGGGCATAGGCGCGCGGCCTGGTCAGCGGCGCGCCGATGCTCAGGCCGCTGGCGTTGGGACCCGAGTCGAAGACCGTCGCCCAGGGGTACCGCGCGGTGGGCGAGTTGAGGTTGTTCTCGAAGAAGTAGGAGCTGCCCGCCACGATCGTCCGGGAGACGCGCGGCGTGTCGCCCCACTGCCAGCCGGTGGCGTTGATCGGCAGCGTGTAGCTCAGCTGCAGCGCCCGGTCCGTCGACGGGCTCGCCGTGCCCGAGGTGTTGGTCACGGCACCCTCGATCTCGAAGCCCTTCGACGTGGGCGAGACCGTCGCGTTGACCCGGAGCGGCTGGCCTGACCCCACGGTCCCTGTCAGGAGGATCGGGGTGTTGCCGCCGCCGGGCTGGGTGGCCGTCATCGGCAGCGGCGTGTTCGTCGTGGGGAAGAGGCGGCTGAGGCTGATGTCGTCGAACATGACGGTCCCGTAGCCGCCCCAGACGCCGACCGAGAGGCGGATCCGGTTGACGTTGCTGAGGGTCTTCACGCCGACCGCGTTCTCGTGCCACTGGGCGGTGCCGGTGTACGCGTACACCCAGTTCGTGCGCAGGACATTGCTCGACGCGTCCAGCATCTCGATGCGGACGGCCGCGGGCGCCAGGCCGGGCTTGTAGGTCAGCGGCGCAGTGGTCTCGGTCGAGTTGGGCCCAAGGGCGGTGGTCTTGAACCAGCCGGAGATCACGTAGTTGGTGCTGGGCGACACCGTCCGGGTCTGCTGCATGAGGGCCGCGGAGGTGCGCGGCGTGGTGCCGCTGATCTGGACGCGCGACACCCAGCTCCCCGGGTGGCTCATATCGCTCTCGGCGGCGCGCACGGGCCGGTAGCTGCCGCTGGTCGGGAAGGTCCAGCCGCCGCTGGGGTCTTCGAAGTCGTGGTTGAGCAGCATGTTCGGCTGGTCGCCGACCATCCTGACCGAGAAGCCGCCCTTCTTGCCGTTCATCGGGATGGCGCGTGTGCCCTCGGTCACGGCGTCCACGCCGCCGTCAGCTGCGTTCACCGTCAAGTCCAGGCAGTCGGTAGCGACGCAGTCGCCACTGACGGTATGGGTGCCGACGCCGCGGGGCGCAGCGGCGTTGATGGGTGCGTCAGGACGCGCGGACGCGTCCCGGCCGGCGGCCGGCATCACCGAGATCAGCAGGATGACCAGTGCCGCGACCATCGAGGTCCGCAGCGGCCGAAGAGCCATGGCGTTGTGCACGGTGCGCGAACCTCCCCTGGGATGGTGTGCCCTGGATGCGGGCGCGGAAGCTGTACGGATGCGGAAGCCCGTCACCGGACGGTCACGGGCAGCTGACTTCGCGCTTCACCCGCAGGATCCCCGTGGTGAACGGCGGCAGGGCGCCGCCGTTCGAGGTGGACAGGCTGAGCGTCCCGCGGGTCTTCAGTGCGTTGAGCGAGATCGTGCCCGCGCACGACGAGAACCTGGTCGACTTCATGGTGTACACGCCGCTGGAGCTCCGGACCTGGTAGCGGAGGTCCGCGCTGACCTGGACGGGGGCGATGCCGTCGTCGTACTGGTTCTTGAGGGTCACCTCGATCGTCCCCGAGCGGGTGGAGCTGGACTCGTTGCGGAGGGTGATGTTCAGGTCGTCGTCCTTGAGGTTGCCGAAGCGCTCCAGGCGGATGTAGCCGGTGCTGGAGCGGGCATTGGTGACGACCTCCCAACCAGCCTTGCCGAGCCGCTTGAAGTACACCTTGTAGAGATTGAACAGCGCCCGGTGGCCGGAGGTCCACCAGCTCGTCTGCTCCCAACGGCAGGGACCGTAGTAGATGCCGTAGAACAGCGACTGCTGGACGCGGAAGCGGATGTCCGTGATGGGATAGCCCACCTTGCAGCCGAGCTGGTCCGTGTTGCTGAGCGGACGCTTGTTGGCCAGGGTGCGCTTGAGGAGCGCGAAGCTGTCGACGGTGGTGCCCCACTCCGGGAAGGTCCGGTCCGGCAACCCCTTCTCGATGAGGAAGTGATCGCTCGCGTCCGCGCCCAGGTAACCGCCCTCGGTGACCTCATCGGCGTTGAAGTTGAACGAGACGAACATGCCCCGGTCGCTTGCCCAGGCGCGCAGGCGCTTCAGCTGCTCCCAGTTGTTGAAATGGCCGCGCTGAGCCACGCGCCCGCTGTCGTAGTCGAACATCAGCGGCGAGTCCGCGATCGCCCAGTGGTCGCGGTCGTAGTCGCTGACGGCGCCCCACTGGCGGAAGCCGGAGGTGGAGTCGCTGTAGATGCCGTCGAGCGTCCCGTTGGCATCGGCGGCGGCCTGCATCGCCCCGTCACGCATCCACTTGTTGATGACGTCCACCCAGTCGAAGCCCGGCGCGTCCGGATCGGGACCCATGAAGATGCGGTACTCGCTGTACCGCGCGTCGTATCGGATCCGCTGGTTGATGTCCCGGATCGCTGACTCGAGCGCCGCCGCCGACTCGTCCTGGACCCGCTGGCTTGGATGGTTCGCCGCGTCGTCCTGGAGGGCGGCGATCATCTGCTGATAGGTCAGCGTGCCGCAGGCCTGGACGCCCGGGCACTTCTGGCGGAAGTCGCCCCACATGTGGATGTAGGCAGCCGTCGGGTAGTTGCGAAGATCGTCCCAGCGCAGGTTCGTGGCGCCCCAGGTGCCGTTGTAGCCGAGGCCGACGATGTTGACCCCCAGGCCGAAGGCCCTCGACTGGTCGCCGTCGGCAAGGCCATTGGGATCCAGCGCGTTGAGGTCAGGCCGGAAGAAGAGGGCACCCTCGAGCTCCGCGTCGGGATCGGGGAACCTCCTGAAGTCGTTGGGGTTGACGTCGTAGTACTTCTGCGTCGATGCCCGGAAGCCCCACGCCGGCGGCGAGGTGAAGAGCTGGATGGAGAACGTCGAGACGCCGTCACCGCCGCCCTGGGCCGCGTTCAGCTTGTCCGTCGCGGACGAGAGGGCCAGGTCGAACTTGATGATGAGCCCCTCCCTCGAGTCGTAGCGCATGGTGTAGCCGCGCGGAACGCTCAGCGGGGCACCGATCGAGACGCCATTCCCGGAGCTGTACACGGTCGCCCATGGGTACCGCGAGGTGGGCGTGGTCTGGTAGTTCTCGTAGTCGTAGCGGGTGTTCGCGGCGATCTGGCGGGACGCGCGGGCATGGTCGCCCCAGTACCAGCCGACGGCATCCAGGGGCAGCGCGAAGGCGACCTGGAAGGCCTTGTCACCGGTGACGCCGGGCTTGAGCTTGACCTTGCCGTCGATCCGGAGCGACTTCTCGCCGCCGGTGTAGGTCGCCTGCAGCAGCAGGGGCTGGCCGCTGAACTCGGCGGTCTGGGTGAGGGTGTTCGCGTCCTGCTGGACGACCTGGCTGTCGATCAGCGAGGTGCCCGATGCGGCCCACAGCTTCCGGAGGCCGATGCCGTCCCACCAGCCGACGCCCTTGCCATCGACCATCCTGATGGAGATCGTGACGCTCCTCGCGGTGGATGGGGTCCGGAACCCGACCGACTGGTAGTTCCAATCGGCGAGGTTGGTGTAGCCCCAGGCGGTCGGCGAGCGCAGCAGCCGCCCCGCCGAGTCCTTGACCTGCCCGAGGAGCATGAGCGGTGAGACGTTGCGCGAGACGATGGGGTTGGTGGTCGCCGCGGCCGTCGGCACCACGAAGGTGGAGCCGTCGCCGGACCTGCCGGCCTTGAAATAGCCCCCCAGCACGTAGTTCGTCGACGGCTCCACGGTGATGGTCTGGTAGAGGTACCCCGAGTCACCGGTCGTGGTGCGGGTGATGCGCACCGACCGGGTGCCGTTGTAGCCGACCGACGTGTCGATGACCGGCCCGGTCCCCGAGCGACTCCAGTCGGTGGGGATGCTGGAGCCGCTGCTGAAGTCGGGGTTGCGGACCAGGTTCGGGTTGTTGGCGGACTGCCCGATCATGCGCATCGAGAAGCCGCCGCTGCGGGCGAGGCGGTCGAGGCAGTCGGTGCCGTCCTTGAGCCCGACGATCGCTCCGCTCGTGCTGAGCGCCATCTGGAAGCCGTCGCCCGAGGTGATGCGGGGACCGCTGGTGGGGCACGTGCCCGTGGTCACGCCGCGCGGCGCGATCATGGTGGGATCGGTCGGGCCGGCCAGATCGCCGGGCAGGGTCGTGGTCCGGCGCGGTTGGCTGTAGAGCGGCGCACCGTCGGGAGCACGGGCCCCGGATGAAAGCTCCGTGGGCGCTGGGTCGTCGTACGGGCTCGGCTTCAGCACCGGCTCTTCCGGCGGCTGGCGCGTCGGGTCGAAGGGGTCAGCAGGGTCGCGCGGGGGCGTCACCTCGGCGAGCGGCTCGTGGTCCGTGCGTTCCGTCGCCCTGGATGAGGAGCCCCGGATCGCGCTCGTGCGGCCCGCGGTCGAGTCGGTCTCGGAGGCTGCTGAAGCGGTTTGAACGATGGTTCCCTGACTGCCCGGCACGACCGCCAGACCCGGAACGAGGAGCACGACGGCAAGGAGCACGGCGGCCGGTCGACCGGCACGAGTCATGGATAACAACAGCTCTCCCCTGATGTGTCGACCGGCCGCAGGCATGCCAGGACGCCCCTAACCATACCGTCTCGTGCCGGATGTGATGCATCCCTGAAAAGTGGTAGACGCCCGGCGCTGCCATCCGTTAGCCCATCGCGTCCCCTTCACGCGCGCTTGCCAAGGTCGGCCCGGAACGTTCACTCTGTCGTCCGGAGGGACCGATCGATGGCTTCCACGACCTCGCAGGCGGACGGATGATCCGACGACACGGCGTCGCGCTCTCGGCGCTGCTGGTGACGGCGGACGTGCTCAGCGCACTCGGCGTCTTCGCGCTCGTGGCCGCGCTCCGCTTCGATTTCGGGTTCGGCCAGGGCATCTGGGCGCAGGTGATCGTGGAGCCCTGGATCTTCGCCTCGCTCTATGCCGTCGGCTGGGCCGGTGTGCTGTGGCTGCGCGGCCTGTACCGGCTGCGGGCGCGCTGGTCCTGGCGCCGGGAGGCTGCCGATATCGTGGCGGCCGCGGCTCTCATGGCGCTCGTCACGCTCACGATCCTGTTCATCGCCCGCCTCGATGACGTCAGCCGCGTCTTCCTGGCGCTGCTGTTCCCGGCCCAGGCGATGGCCACGGTCATGCTGCGGTTGCTGCTCCGGCGGTGGTTCGCCTCGATCCGCCGACGCGGCGCCAACGCGCGGTTCGTGCTGGTGGTGGGGGCCGGAGAGGCTGCCGAGGAATTCGCCGATCGGATCGAGAGCCAGGCCGAGCTAGGGCTGCGGGTGATCGGGCACCTGCGCGAGCCGGGCTCGGAGGATCGCTCCCTTCACCGTCCCGGGCTCGGCGTCCTGGAGGATCTCGAGTCGATCCTCCACACCCGCGTCATCGACGAGGTCGCCATCTGCCTCCCGATGAGCTCGTGGGCGCTCATCGAGCCGATCAGCTACCTCTGCCAGGAGGAAGGCCGCATCGTCCGGCTGCCGCTCGACGGGATCGGGGCAACGCTCGCCCAGGGTCGCTTCGAGGAGTTCCAGGGCCGACCCGTGCTCTCGTTCGTGCGCGGCCCGGATCGAGCCGTGGCCCTTGCCGCGAAGCGGCTGCTCGACATCGCGCTGTCCCTGGTGGCGCTGATCGCGCTGAGCCCCGTGCTGCTCGCGGTCATCCTCTGGATCCGTGTCCGCGACGGCTCACCGATCTTCTTCCGGCAGATCCGCATCGGGGTCCACGGGCGGCCTTTCACGATGATCAAATTCCGCACCATGGTCCGCGACGCGGAGGCGCGCCTGGTGGAGGTGGAGAAGCTCAACTATGTGTCCGGCGTCTCGTTCAAGGTCAGGAACGACCCGCGGATCACACCCGCTGGCGCGTTCCTGCGACGCACGGGCATCGACGAGCTGCCGCAGCTGTGGAACGTGCTCCGCGGCGAGATGTCGATCGTCGGTCCGCGACCCCAACAGGCGCCCGAGATCGACCGTTACGACCCGTGGCACCGCCGCCGGCTGTCGATGAAGCCCGGCATCACCGGCCTCTGGCAGATCCGGGCGCGCAACTCGGAGTCCGACTTCGACCGCTGGGTGGAGATCGACCTGGAGTACATCGACCGCTGGTCCCTCTGGCTCGACCTCAAGATCATGCTCCGGACGATCCCCGCGATGGTGACCCAGCAG
>JACDBP010000161.1 GCA_013694835.1 Chloroflexota bacterium | reverse complement strand
CCGATCGGCAGACCAACCGGCTCGCCGGCGAGACCAGTCCCTACCTCCTGCAGCATGCCCACAACCCGGTCGACTGGTATCCCTGGGGTCCCGAAGCGCTGGCCAGGGCGAAGGCCGAGGACAAGCCCATCTTCCTCTCGATCGGCTACGCCGCGTGCCACTGGTGCCACGTCATGGAGCGCGAATCGTTCGAGGATGACGCTACCGCGGGCCAGCTCAACGCATCGTTCGTCTCGGTCAAGGTGGACCGCGAGGAACGTCCCGATCTCGACGCGATCTACATGGACGCGGTGCAGGCGATGACCGGCCAGGGCGGCTGGCCGATGACGGTGTTCCTGACGCCGGACGGCAAGCCCTTCTACGGCGGCACCTACTTCCCGAACCAGAGCCGGTACGGGATGCCCTCGTTCCGTGACGTCCTGTCGGGGGTCGAGCGCGTGTGGCGTGACCAGCGCGCCGAGGCGGAGGCGGCAGGGGAACGGTTGCGCAGGACGATCGACGCGAGCGCACGCGCGGATGGACATGAGCACGTGCATCAGCCGGAGCAGGCGGCGAGCGGTGCGACCGCTCCCAAGCTGGTGCCCGCACCCGAGCCGGCCGCGTGGATGTTCGACGCGGCGATGGTCGGCTTCGAGAGCGGGTTCGATGCCACCAACGGGGGCTGGGGCCGCGCGCCCAAGTTCCCGCAGCCGATGTCGATCGAGGCGCTGCTGCGAGAGCACGTGCGGTCCGGCGATGCCCGGTCGCTCGCCATGGCCCGGCGCTCGCTCGATGCGATGGCAGACGGGGGCATCTACGACCACCTCGGCGGCGGGTTCGCGCGTTACGCCACCGACGCGATCTGGCTCGTGCCCCATTTCGAGAAGATGCTCTACGACAACGCGCAGCTGGCGCGCGTCTACCTCCACGCCTGGCAGCTGACCGGCGGGCGGCGCTACCGCGAGGTCGCCGTCGAGACGCTGGACTACGTGACCCGCGAGATGCGCACCCCGGAGGGTGCTTTCACCGCAAGCCAGGATGCCGACACGGACGGCGATGAAGGCCTGACCTACGTCTGGGACGCGGCCGAGGTTCGCGAGGTGCTCGGCGACGAAGCGGAGCTGTTCATGCGCGCCTACGGCGTTCGCGACGGCGGCAACTGGGAGGGCAGGACGATCCTCTCGCGTGTGCGCGACGACGAGTCGTTGGCACGGGACGAGGGCGCATCGGGCGAGGACGTGCGGGAGCGGCTCGCGCGGGCCCGGAGACTGCTGTTCGAGCGGCGCACCGGACGCCCCCAGCCCGGCCGCGATAACAAGGCGCTGGCAGCGTGGAACGGACTGATGCTCGCCGCCTTCTCCGACGCTGCACGTGCCCTGGGATCGCCGGTCTACCGGCAGATCGCGCTGACGGCTGGCGGCTTCATGCTCGACGTGCTGCGTGACGAGCGCGGTCGCCTGCGCCGCTCGTGGAAGGACGGCCGGGCTGTCCATAACGGCGTCCTGGAGGACTACACGAACCTCGCGGAGGGGCTCCTCGCGCTCTATGAGGCGACATTCGAGGAGCGCTGGTTCGCAGCCGCCCGAGCGCTCATGGACGTGGTGCTGGAACACTTCGTGGACCCGGCCGGCGGCTTCTTCGATACGAGCGACGACCATGAGCGGCTGATCACCCGACCCAAGGGCCTCCAGGACAACGCCACGCCATCCGGGAACGCCATGGCCGCGACGGTCCTGCTTCGGCTCAGCGCGTTGACCGGGGCTGCGCGCTACCGCGACGCGGCCGAAGGGACGTTGCGGCTAGTCACCCGCGTGGTCTCGCAGTACCCCACGGCCTTCGCCCAGTGGCTGGTGGCGATGCAGCTGGCAGTGGGCGGCTTCGACGAGGTTGCGGTCATCGGCGATGCCGGGGCGGATGACACGCGGGCGCTGCTGGACGTGGCGTTCGCGGGCTACCGTCCAGCGCAGGTCGTCGCCAGCGCGAGTGACGGGGACGCATCTGCGGTGCCGTTGCTGCACGGCCGGCCGCGCCTCAACGGTCGTGCCACGGCATACGTCTGCCGCGGGTTCAGCTGCCAGCGACCCGTCACGGACCCCGCGGCGCTCGTGGAGCAGCTCACGGTCCGCTGACCTCGACGATCATCGCCATGACGACTCCGAGGCTGGCTGATCCAGGCGGTCATCCAACAAGCCGCGGCGCTGCAGCATGACGGCGAGCAACGGGCTCGCCGTCACCAGAGTGATGGCGAGGTACATCGTCAGCTCGTGGGTCTCCGAGCGCATCACTTGCTCCTACGCGCTGACGGTTCAGCAGACTCGCACGGTACCCTGCCGCGATGGACGAATCCCCCGAGAGCCCCGCCGCATCACCGGACGACCCCCTGGGACGGGTCCGCCTGATCGACCTGCCGGACCCGAGCGCCGTGATCTTCGATCTCGACGGGACACTCGTCGATACCGTCCGCACCAGGATCGACGCCTGGCTCGATACCTTCGAGCAGGTCGGCATCCCGGCTGACCGGAGGCATGTCGCGGGGCTCATCGGTGCTGATGGCCGGCGTTTGGCCAATGAGGTCGCCGGTGTTGCGGGCCGGACGCTCAGCAGCGACAAGGCCGAGGCGATCGATCGGCTCGCCGGAGAGCGCTACGGCACGCTGAACAGGGATCCGCGACCGCTGCCCGGCGCCCGCGAGCTGCTGACCGCGCTCGAGGCCGGGGATCTCCCCTGGGCCATCGCGACGTCCAGCCGGGCCGAGCAGGTCGATGCCTCCGTCCGCGCACTCCGCCTGCCCGGCCCTCCGCCCATCGTCGATGGCAGTCACGTGGCACAGGCCAAGCCTGCCCCGGACCTGCTCCTGCTCGCTGCCGAACGGCTGTCGGTGCCGGCCCGCGGCTGCTGGTATGTCGGCGACGCGACCTGGGATATGCGCGCTGCTCGGGCGGCGACGATGGCCGGCATCGGCGTGCCGAGCGGCGCGGTGGACCGGGCGGCACTGGAGTCGGCCGGGGCAACTGTCGCCGTCACATCCCTGGCGGAGCTCGCTGCCGAGCTTGCCAGGCGAGGGTTGATCGCGGGCTAGCACCTGCGCCGCGCGACTGACGCAGGCCCCCGGCACTGGGCTTCTGCACCTAACCGCACCAGACCGGACACCACTGGGAGAGGTGACATAAGCTTGTAATGATGCTAGGCTCTCAAGCCACTTCCAGCGCCGCTCCCGGGCGGCGTATGGTGGGCGACAGACCCCACGCTTAGGGGTGGCATATAGGGAGTTACGCGATGCAACACACGACCAGGCCACCCCGCCGCTCGCGAGGAGCCATTGCACTGTTGGCCGCGATGACGGCCATCCTCACCATCGGCTCGACGTCCGCATCGGCGCTCACGCTGAACGGCACCTACGGCGGCGAGTCCTTCGGCACGTTCGCGAACGTCGCGGCGGGCCAGCTCTCGTCCCAGCTCGGGCGATCGGCCTACCTGCCGTGCCCGTGCATCGGTACCAACAACCAGGTGCGTACGCTCATCGCGGAGGACGTGGAGGCCGGCGACTCCGGCAACGTGTTCCGCGCGAACGTCATCAAGAACACCATCCAGGCCGGCAAGGCTGCCAACGGCCTGTCCGCCAACCTCCAGCACACCTCTCGAGTCGCCGGTGTCAACGCCTTGAACGGCCTCATCACTGCGGACGCCATCAAGGCCGTGGCGAACACCCACGCCACCTCGTCGGTCATCACCAGCAATAGCGCCGGGTCGTACTTCAGCAACCTGGTGATCGCCGGCACGCCCATCGCCGGCAACATCTCACCCAATACACCTGCGATCACCCTGGCCGGCTACGGCTACGTGAAGCTGCGCGAAGTCAGGCAGATCCCCAACGGCGTGTTCTCCGGCGGCATCAGCGTCAACATGATCCATATCTTCATCACGATGACGAACCCGCTCGACATCCCCGTCGGCGCGGAGATCATCGTCGCTCACGCCCGAACCAAGTTCACCCGCGTGACCCCCGCGGTCGCAGTCGGCGGCTCCGCATGGGCGGCCGACGCCAAGTCGACGCTGCCGCTCATCGTGAACCAGGTCGGACGGATCGCGCCGATCTACGTGCCCTGCCAGGGCACCGACGGCAACATCCTCTCGAACAACGTGAACATCACGAACGTGCCCGGGGTCATCACCGCCGGCACGGCGGTGACCAAGGCCTTCGGCAGCGTCAGCGCGACGCAGGCGCTGGCTTGGACGAGCGCCAAGATCGAGAACCTCAACCTGTTGACCGGCCTCGTGACGGCCGACCTCATCAAGGCCAAGAGTCAGAGCACCTTCAACACGAACACCGGCGGGGCCACCGTCGGCAGCGTGAGCTACGTGAACCTGCGGATCGCTGGCATCCTCCAGCCCGTGACCGTCTCGCCGAACACCGTGGTGCTGGTGCCGCTCGTCGGGCGCGTCGTGCTCAACGAGCAAGAGCGCACCGTCGACTCGTCGCAGGCCAAGCTCAAGGTCGTGGCGGTCCACCTCTACATCACCGATCCCCTCAATCCGTTCGGGCTCTCGGTCGGTACGGAGATCCAGATCTCCGTCGCCCGCAGCCTCGCCCTGGAGCTGTAGCCTCAGCAATCCCGTAGCTCGAGGGGCTGACGCCCACTCGATCGACTCATCGGACCGATGAGACAGAAGAGGCCCCGTCCTTGCGACGGGGCCTCTCTTCATGCGCCGGTGGATGGCGCCGCGGCGTCAGTCGGTCAGCTCGATCCGGATGCGCTTGTTGATGCGGCCCTTGGACTCGTAGCCGGTCACGCGGATCCGACCGACCTCACGAGTGTTCGCCACGTGCGTGCCGCCGTCCGCCTGCAGGTCCAGCCCGACGATCTCGATGGTCCGGATCTCGCGAATGCCTTCCGGCAGCAGGTTGATCCTGGTCCGGATCAGGTCGGGGATGGCAAGGGCCTCATCTCGCGGGAGCACCTTGACACGGACATCGCGCTGCGCCGTCAGCTCCGCGTTGACCTTCTGCTCGATCTCGCCGACCAGGTCGCCGGACATCCGCTCGAACTCGAAGTCCATCCGACCCGAGCCTGGTTCCATGTTGCCGCCCGTGACGAGCGCCTGGTAGTCGCGCCACACGACCCCGCAGAGCGCGTGGAGGGCGGTATGGGTGCGCATCAGCCGGTGGCGGCGGTCCCAGTCGATCTCGACGGTGAGCGTGTCACCGGCACGCGGCAACTCCACCGGGCCTGTCTCCAGCACGTGGATCAGGTCCTCGGCGGAGCGCGTGATGCCCATCACGGCCCACGTGGACCCGTCGCCGCGACGAAGGGTGCCGGTGTCCGCCGGCTGGCCTCCGCCGCCCGGGTAGAAGACGGTCCGGTCGAGCGCGACGCCAGGGCCCTGGGGCGTCTCCTCCACGCGGGAGACCGTCCCCTCCGTGTTGCGCGCGTACGCGTCGCGCTGGGCGATCACATCAGTCACGCCGGGGGCTCCTACGGCTGGATGGTCAGGCTGCCCTTCATGAAGGAGTAGTGGCCCTGGACCGTGCAGGCGAACTCCAGCGGGCCGTCCTGGTCGGCGACGTACTGGAAGCTCTGGGTTCCCTCACTGAAGTCCGGGACGCCGGGCAGGCCGGCCACGTCATTCGACGCAAGCCTGTCCGCTGGTCCGACGTAGAAGTTGTGGAGGAGCCCACCCGCCGTGTTCGTGATGTTGAAGGTGTACGTCTGCCCCTTCTTGACGGTCAGCTCGGTGACCTTCTGGCCGCCCTGCTTGATCTCCAGGGCAGTCGTTTCCTCGAGGTCGAAGGTCTGACCACCAGCCGGGGAGCCACTGGCGCCCGGTGAGCCCGATGCGCCCGGTGAGCCCGAGGCAGCTGGGGAGCCACTGGCGCCCG
>JACDBP010000142.1 GCA_013694835.1 Chloroflexota bacterium | reverse complement strand
GTCGTATCGTGGATCACGGTCACGGGCGCGGACCCTGCCGCGTCGCCGACCCGCGCGATGACGGTCGCGCTGCCGTCCACGGTAGCCGTGAACCGGCCATCGGCCGCGAGCGTCCCGCCGGTGCCCTCCATCGACCAGCGGAGGGTGTCGGGTGAGGTCGCGATGCCATTCCAGCCGGCGTCGTGGGCACGAGCCTCGAAGTCGACGGTCTGGCCGCTGTAGAGCTCGGCCGAGGGCGGGGACAGGAGCACGGTCGTCGCGGGTCCGGTCGGCATGCTCGTGACCAGGAGCAGGCCGTTGCTGATGCGGCGCTCCTGGCTGTCGGAGCCTCGATTCGCGAAGCTGACCTCCACGTCACCGGGGCGTCGAACCAGCAGACCGGTGGAGCCGCCGCCGTCCAGGTTGATCGCCTGAAGCGCGCCGCGGGCGAGCATGAAGTCGGCCAGCTCATCGAGTCGCGCACCTGTGCTGTAGCCCGGCTGCCGACCGTCCACGGCGGCCATCACGATCCGGCCCTCGGCAGTGATGCCGATCGCGCTGCGAGGATGGACCTCCGTCCAGGTGTCGCCCTGCGCCTCTGCGACGACACCGTCACGCACGAGCGTCTCGCGCCCGCCGACGGCCTCGCGGACCTCTTCCCAGCCGGGCGTGACCGTGAGGGCGAGCGTGAGCGTGTCGCCGGCCGTCAGGCCGTCGAGGAAGGTCCTGGCGGAGCCGACCCCGGAAAGCACCAGCTGGCCGGGCCCGATCGGTGTGTCGCCGCTGGCGGTGCGTACCTCGAGGACGGCCGCCGCATGCTCGCCCGTCGGAGTCAGCGGCAAGGTGACGCCGCCGAGCACGACCTCTGTACCGGTCGCGTCCGTGAGAGTGCTGCCCCCGAACCGGGACGTGTAGAGCACCAGGTCGTTGAGGCGGCGGTGCTGGTTGACGCGTCGCACGGCCAGCGATGAGCCAGAAGCCGCACCCGTGGTCACGGTCACCGCCGCGGTCAGCCGTACCGAGCCGATCATCGGGCGCCGGTCGGCGGTGACGCCGAAGGTGGGCCGGGCAAGGTCGCCTGCCGCCATCAGCTCACCGTCCTGGACGTGGAGGCCTTTCGGTGGACTGAGTCGGACGTGGTCGTAGCCGCTCCAGGTGTCCCCGTTGATGGCAGCGATGACGCGGTGGCCCTCCCCGCTCTGGCGGGCAGCCTGGAGGCTGAGTCGTTCAAGGTCCGTCGCGGTGTCGTTCGAGAGCGAAGCCTCGAATGCCAGCGCCGGGTCGTCGGGGTCCACCTCCACGATGTGCGCGACT
Source organism: Chloroflexota bacterium (assembly GCA_013694835.1). Taxonomy (GTDB): domain Bacteria; phylum Chloroflexota; class Limnocylindria; order Limnocylindrales; family CSP1-4; genus JACDBP01. The sequence continues at coordinate 3,998 of JACDBP010000142.1, read as the reverse complement.
TGCCGGCCGGTCGAGCTGTCCGTCAGGAAGGCGCCCCAGTCGTGGGCGACCCCTGGGGCGACCGGCTGCCGACCCTCCGAGCGGTACGGGTCGACGATCGCGCGCGGGCGGCCCGGATCCTGTCGTGCGGCGCCGTGGCGCGTCGGCGGAGCCGTGTCACCGGTCGCCGCGGCCGGCACGGCGAATCCCAGCAGCGAGGTCGCGAGAAGGATCGGAAACCAGCGCGAAGCTGCTCTGCTTCTCACCATCGACGCGATGATACAGGCGGGTCAGCGGCGCATGACCGTCTCCAGCAGTCGCCGGTAGACGGCGAGCAGAGCACCCTCCTGGGCCTCCCAGTTGAAGCGGTCGCGTGCCGCCGCCAGGCATCGCTGCCGCATCTGTTCGCGGTCCTCGGGGACAGCGTCGAGGACCTCGCGCAGGCCGCGCGCGATGTCCCCCGGATCGAACGGATCCACCAACACACCGGCGCCCGCGGGCCGGACGATGGTCGACATGCCCGGCAGGTCGCTGGCAACGACCGGAGTGCCCGCCGCGATGGCCTCGAACAGCTTGTTCGGCGTGGCGTAGCGGTGGTTGGCGCTGGTGTCCTGGATGGGCATGACGGCGACGTCCGCCGAGGCGGACCAGTCGAGCAGCGCAGCGGGTGAGACCGGCTGTAACACGTGCACGCGTCCTTCGTACCGCGGCGATGCGGCGCGGCGCACGATCTCACCTCGGCTGGCCCCGAAGCCCAGGATGGCGAGCACCGTGTCGCGGACCTGGAGCACGGCGTCCATCGCCTGCTCGACCCCGCGGCCGGTCATCAGCCCGCCCTGGTAGAGCGCCACCCTCGTAGAGGGGGAAAGTCCGAGCGCTTTCCTGATGAGGTCGGGACGAGGCTCCGGGACCTCGTACCGTTCCGGGCAGTTCATGACGACGGTGGGCGGTGGCACACGAAGCTGGCGCTCGAGAAGGCGGGCGAACGGCTCGTTGACGGTCAGTACCGCGGCGCATCGTCGCGCCCACCTGCGCTCGGCTCGGGCGACGAGGCGAGCGTAGAGGCCGCCCTGGGCCAGCTCCCGTGACTGGACGTAGACGTCCCCGCTGTCGTAGATCGCCGCCCCACCAAGCCGTCTCGCCTGGCGCACGGCGGCCGGCAGCCCGCCGACCAACCGGCCGTGCCAGAGGTCGGCAGGCTCGACGACCCGATCCAGCGCGGCAGCCCAGGGCAGGATCGAGTGGGGGAAGCGGAGCCACTGGCGGATAGACCCGAACCTGGCGCGCGGTGTTCCGGCGTCGCCGTGACCGAGGTCCGGCGTGGACGCCGAGGACGCCGAGTGCACGGGCACCGAGCCGAGCGCCGGGCCGGGTCGGGTCGTCGGGCGGGCTCGTCTTGGGCGGAGCCGCGGGATACGCAGCGTCACTCGACTGGTCGGCCGCAGGACCAGCTGGCGGGCCGGCACCGCGACCCGCACGATCCGGATGCCGTCCTCGACGGCGTCGCGCGGGAGCCCCGGCTCCCAGCGTGCGTAGACGACGACTTGGTACCCGGCCCGCAGTGCCGAGCGGGCGACCCGCCAGGTCCGCGAATCGAAACGAGCCGTCCCGAAGACCAGCAACGCCAGCCGAGGTGGCCGAGTGACGCCGCCGGATCGGTCAGCGGCCACGGACACCACGGATCAGTGCCTCATTGATCGCCTCGGCGGCGCGAGGCGACTCGACCCGCACCGTCTGGGCTCGGCGACGAGCATCCTCGGCTGCGCGGTCGAGTGGCGCCAGTCGCGCCAGCGCTTGCGTCGCAAGGTCCCGATCGAGCCCCACCATCACCATCCGCCCGCCCTCCCCGGCCAGCAGCTCCACCCACTCGGTGGTGCCGCGGAGCACCAGGCAGGGTGTGCCGAGCCAGGCCGCCTCGCGCTGGACCCCGCCCGAATCGGTCAGCACCGCGGCAGCGTGGAGCTGCAGCGCAAGTGTGGTCCGGTAGCCCTGTGGCGGTACGGCGTGGACGTTCGGCGGCAACGCGGCGCCCAGTCGCTCCATCACGTTCCTCGTGCCCGGGTGGAGGGCCAGGAGCACCGGCCGCTCGCCGGAGGCGGCATCTCCGAGCAGAGCGCTCCAGGCGCGCACCGCGTCGATCTCGCGGTTCTCGGCTCGATGCACCGTCGCGAAGAGGTAGCGCCCCTGGCGTGGGGCTGGCGCGTCCCATCCGGGTCGCGCGGCCACGCGGTCGAGCTCTGCGGGGTCGCGCACCCCGTCGCTGACGCGCGCCGCGAGGTCCTGCATCAGGTCGCCGACCTGCAGCACGCCGTCACGGATCCCCTCCGTTGCCAGGTTCGCGACAGCGGTCGGCGTGGGCGCGAAGCAGAGGCTCGAGAGATGGTCGGTCAGGATCCGGTTCAGCTCCTCCGGCATCCGCCGGTCGTGGCTTCGCAAGCCCGCCTCGACATGCGCCACGGGGATGCCGAGCGTCGCCGCCGCCATCGCGCCGGCGAACGTGGAGTTCGTGTCGCCGATCACCACGACGGCTTCGGGTGCCTCGGCGATCAACAACGGCTCGAGCGCGAGCAGCATCCGCGCCACCTGGTCGGCAACGCTGCCGCCGGCCACCTCCAGGGTGTGATCCGGTCGCGGCAGGTCCAGCTCCCCGAAGAACGAGCCGGCCATCCCCTCGTCATAGTGCTGGCCCGTGTCGACGAAGCGGACGTCGTGATCGCGCCGCAGCGCCGGCAGCAGCGCGGCTGCCTTGATCAGCTGTGGTCGGGTGCCGACGACGACGAGCAGCCGCACCTCAGCGCGAGACCGCGGGTCGAACGACGAGCTCGCGGACCAGCCGAAGATAGCTCGGGATCGTGACGTCCCATGCGTACCGCTCGACGACCAGACGGCGCGCACGCTCGCTACGGGCCCGGCGATCCGCCTCGCTGACGTCCAGCAGCGTCCGCAGACCCGCCGTCAGCGAATCGACGTCGCCGGCTCGTGCGCGGACGCCCAGCCCGTCGGGCTCGACGATCCTCTGTGCCGCGACCTGGTGCTCACCGACGACCACCGGCACCCCCGCCGCAAGGCTCTCCCAGAGCTTGTTGGGCGTCATGTAGCGGTTGTTGAGATTGTCGCCCGGGGCCAGGACGAGCGTCGCGTCCGCCGTCGCCGACCAGCGGGTGACGGCCTCAGGCGGGACCGGCGGCAGCGTGAAGTGGCGCCCCGCTCGCCGGGGATCGCTGTCCCTGGCGCGCAGCTCCGCCTCACGCGGCCCATAGCCGAGTGCGACGAAGGCAGCATCGCGCAACCGCAGGACCGCATCGCCGGCTTCGAGCACCGGACGGTCGACTCCGAACTTGCCGATGAACAGCACCACGGCTCGCTCGGACGGGATGCCCGTCGCCGTTCGGAGGAGATCCGGCGCGCCGTCCGGGGGAATCTCCGCGCGGGGCGGGGCGTTGTAGATCACGAGGGGCATGCGTGTCAGCTTCCAGCGTTCCTTTGCGTCGGCTGCGCACTCGTCGTTGACGGACGTCATGGCGTCGGCAGCCCGCACGGCTGCTCCCTCGACCCGCGGAAAGGTCGCACGGCGCCAGCGCGGGTAGCGGAACCAGAGGTCCGATCCCTGGACGACGTCGATGTAGTCGTAGACGACCTGCCCTGCGCGACCGCGGCGCCTGGCGCGGCGCGCCAGATCGGGAGCGACGACAGCCGCCCCGATGCCGCAGGCGTGGTAGAGGTCGGCGGGCTGAAGCTGGCGGAGCGTATGACCCCAGGCGCGCGCTGCCAGGGGCCAGCCAAGCGTCCGCAAGGTACCGCCGAGGCCGGGCATGCGATGCAGCGGACCGCGCCGGCCGCCGTGGAGGAACCCCGCGAGCGGGCCCGATGGTCCCAGCCTCACCAGGCGCACGTCGCGCGGCGGAGCGGCGGTCAGCAGCCCGTCAGGGGCCGGTGAGGCGTCAGCCTGCTCCGCGATCGGCCAGTCCGCGGGCGGCAGCCGCTCCTCGGCCGGCAGGCCTTCCTCGGCGACACCGACG
>JACDBP010000140.1 GCA_013694835.1 Chloroflexota bacterium | reverse complement strand
GCGTAGAGCAGGTCTCGAGGCAAGCGCTCCACGCTTCCCGCGATGGGGCGCAGCGCCACCGCCCAGAGCTTGGCGAGGTACGCGAGCAGGATGATCAGCAGCGTGTCGCGGAGCAGCCCGCCGTATGCCAGGAGCACGCCGACCGCGACCGTTGAGCCGGGCAGGGCGAACATCAGGGTCGCAGCCATCGTCGCCGCCCGCGCTCCGTGCCGCCTGCCGAGTGCCACGACGATCCCGGCGAGCAGGAGCGTCAGCGTCGCAGCCGCGACCGCGAAACCGGCGCTCCGGGCGACCGCCCCGCCCGTCCGCGGCCCGATCACAGCCGCGAAGTTGTCGAACGTCAGGTTCTCCGGAAGGGGGGCGAGCCCGACGGCGCGGGTCAGCGACATCAGCACCAGCGCAACGAAAGGCACGATGGTCGTGAGCACCAGATAGGCCACCAGGAGGGCCGCCACGATCCAGGCGGACCGTTCGCCGGCAGCGCTCACAGTCCCCGACCCGGAACCGGTCCGCTCGGCGGGAACCAGCCCGTGACTCCACCGATCGAACAGGCCGACGACCACCAGCCCGGCCACCGCGAGCAGGCAGGCAAGCACGATGACGCGCCGAAAGGCGGCGTCGTCCGCGGAGAAGACCAGGTCCTGGTAGATGCGCGTCGTGATCGTCGTGAAGCCCGCCGGGATGCCCAGCACCGCTGGCACGCCGAACGCGTTGATGGAGGTGGCGAAGATGAGGACCGATGCCGCCAGGAGCGCCGGCCGGAGGAGCGGCAACGTCACTGTCCGCAGCGCCACCGCTCGGGTCGCACCGGACGCGCGTGCGGCGCGATCAAGGTCGGGCTCCGCCCGGTCATCCAGTGCCGCACCGACCACCAGCAGGGCCAAAGGCACGGAACTCACCACCAGCACCGCCACGATGCCGATAGGGCCGTAGAGCGCTGCAACGGACATCCCGAAGAGATCGTCGGTGAGCGCCGCCGGCGCGTACGCCTGCACCCAGCCGAGCGCGGCCACGAACGGCGGCGTCAGCAGCGGCAGCAGCAGCACGATGCGAAGGGCGCGGCGCCCTGGCACGGCCAGCCGGTGGAGCGCGAGTGCAGCAAGCGCACCGATCGACACCGCGAGGACCACCACGGCCCCGGACGTCCAGGCCGTGTTCGAGATCGCCTCCACGGATGCCCGAGCCAGCGCCGCCTCGAGACCAGCTGTCCCGCCGCCGAAGGCCGCCGCACCGATGAGCCGTCCGATCGGCGCGACGACGAGAACCACCACCGCGATCGCGGCTCCGACCGCAGCCACGACGGCGAGCGGCGAGCGTCGGCGCGGCTCAGCCACCGAAGATCGACCGGTACTCCTCGAGCAGTTCGGCCTGGCGCCGGAACGCCGCAGCCCAGTCGACGGTGACCTGGCTGCCGCCGATCTCGGGTCCCGCGACATCGTCCCGGACCGACTGCCAGCCGGTTTTCACGATGGCCTCCTGAGCCTCTTTCGTGAGCACGAAATCCGCGAACGATCGGGCAGGTCCGGCGGTGGCGCTGTCCTTGACGATGGCGATCGGGCTGTACATCGCGATCGCACCCGACAGCGGCCAAACGAGCTCGATCGGGGAACCCTTGGCGACCGCGGTCCTTGCGGACGAGTCAAGCGTCATGCCGGCCTTGAGTCGGCCCTCGGCGACACCGGTCACCACGTCATCCGGAGATCTGACCTGGATGGCGCCATTCGCCTTCAGGCGCCGGTAGTACTCGATCCCGTACCCCTCGTTCAGCCCGAAGTAACCGAGCGCGCCGAACGCCGAGCCCGCGAAACCCGGATCGGGGATCGCCACCGCGTCCCGGTATGCGGGCTGGGTGAGGTCCCCCCAGTCGACGGGTCCGACCGCGCCCCTAGGTCGCACGAGGACCATGCTGAGGATGCGGGTGCCCCAGGAAACGTCGGTATGGAGCTCATCCCCGACAGCCGATGACTCGGCCGGGGTCCAGGCTGCCAGCAGCCCCTCGCTGGCGAAGGGCTGCATCGACAGCGGGTCCGTGAGCCACAGCACGTCGGCGCGCAGGCGGCCCTCGCGCCGCTCGGCGGCGATGCGGGCATTGAGCTCGCCGGTCGGGGCTCGGAAGACCTCGACGATCAGATCTGGGTATGCCACGTCGAAGGCGGCCACGACGGCGTCGACCGTCGGCTGTGTGACAGACGTGTAGACGCGGAGGCTGGCGGTCGTGGCAGCCCCACTCGCGACGCTCGGGGGCGAGGGTGCGACGGCAGTACAGGCCGCGACGGCGGCGGTCAAGGCGAGCACTACGATGAGCCGCCGGAACGCCGGCGCAGACGACTGGGTCCCCGTCCGAGTCATGTACGCGCCGCTGCGGATCCGCCTCT
>JACDBP010000137.1 GCA_013694835.1 Chloroflexota bacterium | reverse complement strand
GCCTGGACGCGGCCCGTCCGGCCGGCGGGCGAACGGCTGCGGCAGGGTCGCCGTTGGCAGCTCGACCTCGTCCTCCGCCCGCGTACCGGCCGGGTCCGCCAGGCTGACCGCCGCGAGCGCGATGTCGACCAGGTCGAACTCTTCGCTCAACGGCTCGATCACCCCCCGGTAGCGGTCGAAGCCGTCGCCCAGCAGCGTCTCGCGCAGGGTCGCCTGGAGGACCTCGAGGCGCCGCTCGCGCAGATCGGCCAACGTCGGCAGCCTGCCCAGCTCCAGCCGCGTCCGGGTGAACGCTTCGATGTTGCGGAGGAGCCGGTGCTCCCGTGGCTCGACGAGCGTGATGGCCACGCCTTCCCGTCCGGCCCGCCCGGTGCGGCCGATGCGGTGGACGTAGGCCTCCGGAGCGGAAGGCACGTCGTAGTTGATGACGTGGGAGACCTGCGGGATGTCCAGGCCACGCGCCGCCACGTCGGTCGCCACGAGGACCTCCAGGTCGCCGCTGCGGAAGCGATTCATGACTCGGTCGCGCTGTTCCTGCGCCATGCCGCCGTGCAATGGCGAGGCGCGGTAACCACGACCGCCCAGCGCCTCGCCCAGCTGGTCGACCTCGGTCCGCGTCCGGGCGAAGATGAGCGCCGACGCCGGCGCCTCGACGTCCAGCAGCCGGCAGAGGGCTCCCAGCTTGTGCGCTCGCGCGACGACGTAGGCGACCTGGCGAACCTTGGCGACGTCCTCGCCCTTCGGCCGCTTGTGGGCAACGGTGACGCGGACCGGCTTGCGCAGATGCCTTCCCGCGATGCGCGCGATGGCGGGCGAGATGGTCGCTGAGAAGAGCGCCGTCTGCCGCTCAGCCGGTGTGGCACCGAGCAGCGCCTCCAGATCCTCGGCGAAGCCCATGTCGAGCATCTCGTCGGCCTCGTCCAGGATGACCGTGTGGACTCCGGCAAGGACCAGGCTGCCTCGCTGCAGATGGTCGAGCGCGCGGCCGGGTGTCGCCACCACGACATCCACGCCGCGCTCCAGGCCGCGCAGCTGCTGCCCGTACGCCTGGCCGCCGAAGATCGGCAGCGCCTGGGTTCCCAGGTCACGGCCGTAGCGGTGCACGGCCTGCGCCACCTGCATCGCCAGCTCGCGGGTGGGGACGAGGATCAGCGCCTGCGGTCCGCCACCGCGACGGCGTTCGGCGTTGCCGCGAGCCGCGATCCGGTGGAGCGTCGGGAGGGCGAACGCGGCGGTCTTGCCAGTGCCCGTCGGCGCCTCGGCGAGCACGTCGCGGCCTTCCAGCAGGGGAGGGATGGCCTCGTGCTGGACCGGCGTGGGCTCCTCGTAGCCAAGCTGGGCGAGTGCTTCCAGCAGCGCGGGATGCAGGCCGAACGCGGCGAACCCCTCGACCGGTGCTGCGCCGGCGGGCGCCGGCTGGTCGGTGGTCGTTGCCTCTGCTTCTTCTTCGATCATCGGTTCGGCCACGATAGCCGTGCTGCCGCCGAGCCGGATTCCCAGCCCGCGGGTCATCGATCCGTCGCCAGACTCTCGCGAGGGGGGCGCGTGGCAGCGTCCGGCCGCCCTCACCCTCCTGTGGAGCAGCGTCCCACGCACGGACGCGAGCGAGAACGAGGCCAGCAAGGGACCGATGCGTGCCTAACGCCCACCTGGTGACGATCTGGCAATGCGCGCGCCCGAGATCGCTCCCTGCAGAGGGAGTCTGCCGGGTCCACTTCACGCGGAACGCCCAGGACCTCGTGCCGAGGCACCAACATCGGCCGCCATCTTCAGGGCTCGCCGGCGGTCGACTTGAGGCCATAACCCGCTGGCCAATGGCGTGCCCGAGCCGCGTGCTGGTCCATCGGACGGTTGGTGTACAGAGCCAACCCAGCTGCCCCTGAACGCCGCACAAGAGCGCCCTGGCGTCGAGCCCTGTTCACCCATTTCGTGCCTCCTTGCGCTCCGGCTCGACGATGGGTTGCCCACCGAGAGCTTCCGGCGCGATCAAGTGGGTCAGACCGACCCGGGCCAACATCGGGGGAGATCAGGACCACCGCTTGCTCTCGTGCGAAGGCAGTTGGCTCTGGCGGCGGGTCCGAACTCGGCCTTGGCCGCCGCCATTCGGGGTGCATCCGTTCGAGCCACGCGACCGCTGCGCGCGCGCTACCTGCGGCGGTCACCTGGGCCACGTGTTCGACGATGGCCCGGACCCGACCGGCCTGCGCTACTGCAGCAACTCTGCGGCGCTGCGGCTGGAAGCCGGCGGCCTGACAGGGAATCCGGCTCAGTCGCCGGGAAGCTTCGCGGCCAGGACGTCCAGCCGCTCGATCACCGGATCGGCGCTGAACAGCTCGGCTGCGCGACCGAGCAATGCTGCGGCGACAGCTCCTTCGAGGTGTGCCTGGCGTCCGCCGTCGTCGGGAAAGACGTCGAAGATGCCGAAGGTCGACGGCCCGTACCGGATGGCGAACCAGGCCGTGGTGCCCGGTTCCTGGCGAACCGTCTCGAGGGCACCCTCCAGGAACTGTGCGACCTCGTCCTCCCGACCTGGTCGCGCCTCGACGCGAACGTGCAGACCGACGGTGACCATGGCGACTCCTCTCGCTCTCGGATCGAGGCTCGAACGAGCCCTGTCCGTGCCATGGATGGTCGCATGCTGAGCATCGAGCCGCACGACCGACCGTCGAACGGTCCGCGCGATACTCTGCCGGCATGACCAAATCGCCCGAGCCACGCTGGATCGCCCGTTTCAAGGCCAGGCTGGTCGCTCCGGGCGCTTCCATGCCCGCCACATGATCGGCGACGCCGGCTTCCTGTCCGACTGCCACACTGCCGCCATCGTCTCGCGCGGCGGCTCGATAGATTGGTACTGTCCCGGGCGGTTCGATGCTCCCGCCGTCTTCGCGCGACTTTTGGATCCGGACGCCGGCCACTGGTCGATCGCGCCCGTCGGTGAGTGCACCACGGCCCGGGAGTACCTCGGCGATGGCCTCGTGCTGCGGACGACCTTCACCACCAGCGAAGGCGCCGCGACGGTGACCGACGCACTGACCGTCGAGCCGATAGACGAGGGCCACCGGATCGGCTTGCGAACGCGCCGGCTGCTGGTGCGACGCGTCGAGGGACTGCGCGGCCGGGTGCCGCTGCGGATGGAGTTCCGTCCCCGCACCGAGTACGGCCTTGGTCGTCCGCTGCTGCGTCTCGACGATGGCCGCGCGGAGGCTCGTGGGGGACCGCTGCTGCTGGAGCTGTTCGCCCCGCTGCCGATGGCCATCGACGATGACGTGGTGCGGGCGGAGTGGGAGGCACGACCGGGCGCTCGGGTCGATCTCGCCCTCCGCGATTCACCGGCCTACGGCGGCGGCGACCGCCCGCCCGAGCGTCCGGACGCGCCACGGGCGCTCGACGAGACCATCGCCGCGTGGGAGCTGTGGGCGGCCGGGCACGGGCGTGCCGAGTGGGCCGGTTCGAGTGCGCCGCTTGTCCGGCGATCCGCCGCGGTCCTGCAGGGGCTGACCTACGCGCCGAGCGGCGCCCTCGTCGCGGCGGCCACGACCTCCCTGCCGGAGCGCATCGGCGGCACCTGGAACTGGGATTACCGCTTCGCCTGGCTCCGTGACGCGAGCTTCGCCCTGCGGGCACAGTGGGTGGCCGCCTGCCCGGACGAGGCGACGAGGTACTTCCGGTGGCTCGCCTCGGCGAGCGGCCCACCCGGCAAGGGGCGCACCCAGATCGTGTTCGGGGTGGAAGGCGAGCGGGACCTCACGGAGCACGCGCTGAGCCACCTCAAGGGCTTCCGCGGTAGCCAGCCCGTACGGGTCGGCAACGATGCCTGGTCGCAGGAGCAGACCGACGTGATGGGCGAGGTCCTCGACAGCGCGCACGTCGTCCGACGTCAGCTCGGCGATCTTGACGAACAGCTCCGGGCGATGCTCGTGGGGCTCGCCGATGAGGCGGCAGCGCGCTGGCGCGAGCCTGACTCCGGGATGTGGGAGGCCCGCGATGAGGCGCGCCACTACACCTCCTCCAAGGCTCTCTGCTGGGTGGCGCTGGACCGTGCTGTGAAGCTGGCCCCGCTGCTGGCGGCACAGGAGCACTCGGGGCGTTGGTCCGCCATCCGCGACGAGATCTCGACCGAGATCCTCCGTTCGTACTGGAACGACCGGGTCGCAGCCTTCACCGGGGCCATCGACTCGGACGAGCTGGACGCCTCCGTCCTGATCCTGCCGTTGCTCGGCTTCCTGCCCGGCGACGACCCGCGGATGCGCTCGACCGTCGCGGCCATCGAGCGCCAGCTCGGCGACGACGGCCTCGTGCGGCGCTGGTCGGACGACCCCAACCCGTTCCTGATCTGCAGCTACTGGCTCGCCTCGTGCCTCACGATGGCCGGTGAGGGCGACCGGGCGGCGACGATCCGGGCGCGCCTCGACGGCACCGCCAACGACCTCGGGCTGTTGGCCGAGATGGTCGACCGCGAGACCGTCGAGCCGCTCGGCAACATCCCCCAGGCGCTGTCCCATGCTGCACTCATCAACACCGCGTGGCGTGCACACCGCGCCGACCGGGATCGCGCCAGCGGACCCTCGGCGATCAGCAAGGAGGACCCATGGGAGACCGACTGAAGGACCGCGTGGCCCTCATCACGGGCTCGGATTCAGGCATCGGGCAGGGGACCGCCATCGAGCTCGCCAAGGAGGGCGCCGACGTGGTGGTGCACTACCTCGATGACCAAGAGGGCGCTGAGCGGACCCGGCGCGCCGTCGAGGGGGAGGGTCGCCGGGCGATCGTCGTCCAGGCTGACGTGAGCGTCGAGGCAGAGGTCGAGCGGATGTTCGACGACGCCCTGGAAGCGTTCGGTCGGGTCGACATCCTGGTCAACAACGCCGGCGTGGATGCATCGGGGACGCAGGTCGCCGAGATGGCGACGGACGTCTGGGAGCGGGCCATCCGGACGAACCTGTACGGCTACTTCTTCACCGCCCGTCGCTTCATCAAGGAACGCCGGAAGGCCGGCGGCAAGGGCAAGATCATCAACGTGACGTCGGTCCACGACACGATCCCGCGTGCGGGGGCGGCGGACTACGATTGCTCCAAGGGAGGTCAGCTCAACCTCACCCGAACGCTCGCCCTGGAGCTGGCGCCGGACCACATCAACGTCAACAGCATCGGCCCGGGGATGGTCCTGACGCCCTTCAACCAGCAGGCGATCGACGATCCCAAGGAGCGCGAGAAGCAGGTCGAGAGCATCCCCTGGAAGCGTGCCGCGGAACCGTGGGAGATCGGGCGCCTGGCGGTCTACCTCGTCTCGGACGATGCCGACTACGTGACCGGTGCGACCTACTACATCGACGGCGGGCTCATGCAGAACCAAGGACAGGGCGCCTGACGCCCCGGGCGCGACGCTCATCCCGATCCGTCAGACGGTCGGCAGCTCGCGTCCGGCGGCCTTTGCCGCGGAGCGCTTCTCCGCCCAGGCAGCGAGCACGTTGTCCTTGTGCGGGCGGATGGGGCAATGCTCGTCACGGTTGCGCACAGCCAGAGGCACTTCGATGCGTCCAGGAA
>JACDBP010000184.1 GCA_013694835.1 Chloroflexota bacterium | reverse complement strand
ACGAGCAGCACGGCGATCCCGCTCCAGGCGACGAGCTGCAGGCGGACACGCCGGAGGAGTCGAGCATCGGGCGCGGGTGCCGCCGAGGCTTCGCTCATCCGTCGGCCATGCGATACCCGACGCCGCGCACGGTCTCGATGCGTCGCGCCGCCGGCGGGCCGAGCTTGTCGCGAAGGTAGTGGACGTAGGCATCGACGGCGTTGGTCGTCAGGAACGAGCCGAACGGCCAGGCGTGATCGAGCAGCTGGTCACGCGTGAGCGCCTGCCCCGGATGCCGCATCAGGAACTCCAGGAGCGAGAACTCGCGTGGCGTCAGCTGGATTCGCCGGCCGTCGACGGACACCTCGCGGCGTCCATCATCGAGGGTGATGGGGCCGATGACGAGCCTCGTTCCGGCGAGCACCGGCGCACCGTTGGACCGGCGAGCGAGCGCGCGGAGCCGGGCAACGAGCTCGGCGTAGGCGAAGGGCTTGACGAGATAGTCATCGGCGCCGGCATCCAGGCCGGAGACGCGGTCCCCGATCGTGTCGCGGGCCGTGAGCATCAGGATCGGTACGCGGTTGCCGCGCCGGCGCAGTTCCGCGGCGACCTCGAAGCCGCTCCGGTCCGGCAGCCCGACGTCGAGGATGACGGCTTCGATGCCGGGCACGTCCTGGGCGAGCTCGATCCCGGAGCTGGCATCGTCGGCGAGCTCGACGATGTGCTGGTCGCCGCCGAGCAGGCGCTGCAGCATCTGCTGCAGCTTGGGGTCGTCCTCGATCACTAGGAGATGCATCGATCCACCATGGTGGCCGGTAGCGCGGGTTCGTGTCACGTGCGATGGCGGCGGGATCGCTCCCGCCGCCTCGCATACCGGTTCGGGGAAGTCGCCTCAGCCCTCGCTGGCCGGCTCGCTTGCGGGCTCGGTCGATGGCTGGACCTTGGGCTCATCGCCGTCCCCACGGTGATGACCCGGGCCGACGCCGTGGCCGGGCGATCCGGCAGCCACCCGATCCGCCTCGAGCGACCCATCGTCGTTGAGGGTGCCTTCGGCGACCACGCGATCGCCCAGCTTGATGTCGGAAATGGCCGGGGAGTCGTCGCCGCGGACGAGGTACTCAGTGTCGGCGTCGACGTGGATGACCGTCTTGCTGCCGTCGCGCTGCTCGATGGTGATGGACGAACCCTCGACGACGGTCACGGTGCCGCCGACGATCGGCTGGATGACGACGACCGATTCGATGGTCCAGGTCCCGTCATCGCTGCGCTGCTCGTGGAGCCCGATCGTATCGCCGACGGTGATGTCCTCAAGGGTGAGCGTCTTGCCGGCCTTGGTGATGCTGGTCCCATCGGCGACGGTGATCGTGCGCGTCCAGCCGTTCTCTGTCGCGAGCGAGAGGCTCGAGCCGTCGATCGCCGTCACGGTGATGCCGCCGACGTGGATGCTGTGGATGCCCGCTGCACCCGGTCCAGCGAATCCGAAGCCCGGGCCGCCCAAGCCGCCCAAGCCGCCCGGGCCGCCGCGACCCCAGCCACGGATACCCTTGCCACCCTTGTCGCCGGGCGCGGTCGAGGCACCGGGCTCGCTGGAGGCAGTGGGCTGGGCCGTCGCCCCGGGGCTGGTTTCGACGGCAGCCGGTACCGTGCCGGCGCTGGGATCCGCCGCGGGCGAGGCAGCCAGGGTGATGGCCGCGCCGGCCATGAGAGTGAGGGCCGCAGCGCTCACCGCGCCCAGGCGCGCTCGATCGCGCCGGACCGGCAACGGGATGGGGCCTGGTCGTTCGTCGTCGTTCATCTGGTGGTTCTCCTGTGATGACGCGGGGAAGCTGGCGTCGTGCAGCAACCATCGCGCCCGCCGCTGAGAAGGTCCTGAGAACCCCGCCATGCTCGGCTAGGAGCGGCCGCGGAGAAGCTCTCCCATCGCCCGAGCCGCGATGGCCCGGTGGGAGACGCTGTTCTTCTCCTCCGCGGAGAGCTCGCCGACGGTCCTGCCACCCGGCGGCTCGGTCGCCGGCTCGAAGATGGGGTCGTAGCCGAAGCCGCCGTGCCCTCGCGGCGCCAGGGCGATCCGGCCCTCGAAGGTGCCGCTCGTGATGAGTGGCTCTGACTCGGGACGCTCCAGGTAGACCAGTACGCAGCGGTAACGCGCGGTTCGTCCCGGCGGTGGCAACCCCGTCAGCGCGCGCAGCAGCTTCGCGTTGTTGTCGCTGTCCGATGCGTCCTCGCCGGCGTAGCGCCGCGTCCGGACGCCCGGCCCACCACGGAGGGCGTCGACCTCCAGCCCGGAATCGTCGGCGATGACCGGCAGCTCGGCGCGCTCGGCGAAGTAGCGCGCCTTGATCAGGGCATTGCCCTCGAACGTCTCCGAGTCCTCGACCGGGTCACCCCGGACCCCGGCGTCGTCGGGCGATAGCAGCTCGACGTCTGGCCCCAAGTCGAGGAGCGCCCGCAGCTCCCCAAGCTTGTGACCGGAGCGCGTGGCCAGCAGCAGGCGCTGCGTCACCGGGCGGGCGGTGTGAGGGCCTCCCGCTGGGCCGCGAAGAGGTCCTCCAGGCCGAGGTCGGCAAGCGCCAGGAGCCGGTCCATCGCCGCCCGGTCAAAGGGCTTGCCCTCGGCCGTGCCCTGCAGCTCGACGTACGTCTTGTTGTCCGTGCCGACCACGTTGAAGTCGACCTCCGCGCGGGAGTCCTCCGAGTAGTCGAGGTCGAGGAGTGCCGCGCCATCGACCAGGCCGACGCTGACCGCCGCGATCTGGCTCACCAGGGCCCGTTCCAGGTTCCGGCCGCGCAGCGCCAGCGCCAGGGCCACGTAGCCGCCGGTGATCGACGCGGTCCGCGTGCCGCCATCCGCCTGGAGGACGTCGCAGTCGACGGTGACGGTCTTCTCGCCCATCACCGAGGTGTCCACGACGCCGCGCAACGAGCGACCGATGAGGCGCTGGATCTCGTGGGTGCGCCCGCCGATCCTGCCCTTGGAAGACTCGCGTTGGGTCCGCTCGGCGGTCGCTCGCGGCAGCATCGAGTACTCAGCGGTGACCCAGCCCGTGCCCTTGCCACGGAGGTGTGGCGGGATGCGGTCCTCCACGGTCGCAGCGCAGAGCACCACGGTGTCGCCGACGGTGATGGTGCAGGAGCCCTCGGCCCACTTCTGCGCCCCGAGGGCGATCGTAACCTTGCGCAGCTGGCCGGGCGTCCGGCCGTCGGCGCGGAAGCGCGCGGATCCGATGCTCATGCGTCCCCTTCGTGTATGTGCTCGGAGCGCTTGGCACGCTCCCACAGGTCATCCAGTGCCTCGAAGCCGAGCATCGAGATCTGCGTCCCATCCTCGGCGGCCAGCCGCTCCACGGTCCGGAAGCGGCGCGCGAACTTGGCACTTGCCTGACGGAGTGCCGCTTCGGCATCGAGGCCCAGCTTGCGGCCCAGGTTGACGATCACCAACAGCAGGTCGCCGAACTCCTCTCGCCGTTCTGCTTCATCGCGGGCATTCAGCAGCTCGACCGCCTCCTCCTCCAACTTGTCGATGACACCCTCCACGTCGGGCCAGTCGTACCCGAGCGAGGCGGCGCGCTCCTGCATCTCCTGGGCGTAGTGCAGCGCGGGCAGCGAGCGCGAGAGCCCCGCAAAGGCGGCCGGCATCTCGTGGCTGGCCTCCTGCGAGCTCGTCTCCCCGGACCCGTTCGCGGCGGCGCCGGCACGCTCGTCGGCCTTGACCCGCTCCCAGTTCCGGATCACCGCCGCGGAGTCGTCCGCCCGGACGTCGCCGAAGACGTGGGGATGCCGCCGGACGATCTTGGTGACGACCGCCCGGTAGACATCGGCCAGGTCGAAGACGCCATCCTCGGCCGCGTAGTGGGCATGCAGCACCACCTGGAGCAGCAGATCCCCGAGCTCCTCGGCAAGCGCCGGAGTCGAGCCCCCATCCAGCGCGTCGTAGACCTCGAACGCCTCCTCCAGCACGAACTTCTTGAGGCTCTGGTGGGTCTGTTCCGCGTCCCACGGGCAGCCGCCTGGCGCCCGCAGGCGCGCCACTAGCCAGGGCAGGCCGTGGGGACTGGCTGCGTTCTGCTCACCTTCCAGCGATGGCACCAGCCAGGCGGCGGCGGCGAGCGCGTCGTCCGTGAGCGCCCCGACCGAGGTGTCGCTCCCACCGCCGATGCCACGCACGGGGTGGTCGGCTGGGTAGAGATGCTGGAGCAGGCTTGCCGGGCCGCCGACACGTGCCTCGCGTCCGAAGGTGACCGCGATCCGGTCGGTCTTTTCGCTGCCTGGGACGGCCGGGGCCGCTGGGACGGTCGGAGCGGCTGGGACGGCCAGGGCCGCGGGGGCGTCTTGCGACGCGGGCACGAGCACGACCGGCCACCCGGGATCGAACGGACGCCGGAGCAGTGACGAGGCCGAGAGCAGCTGCAGGCCGTCGGCGGGGACGAGCCCGTAGCGCTCCTCGAGCTCCCTGAGGACCGCCGGCATCACGGGTGGCGTACCCCGATGGCTACGGGTTGAGCTCGTCGACGCCCGGCTCGGTCCCGCCGCCGGTGAACGAATCGTCACGAGTGATCACCCCGTCGGCCTCGGCGGTCTCCTTCTTCGGCGCGTACCAGTCCTCGAATGCCTTGGGCCACGCGACACCTTCTGCGGCGGTCAAGAGCGCCCCACGCTGATCGGCGTCCAGCGGGCGTGGCTTGCGCTCGAGCACGTTGTACCAGTGAGCGCCGGCAGGATCCTCCAACTCGATCCTGGGGGTCGTCTGGCCTGCCTGGAGCGCGAACACGGCGTCCGCGATCTCCGTTTGAAGCTGGTCCTTGGTGTTCCATCCGAGCACACCGCCTTCGGCAGCGGTCCGGCCCTCCGAGTGCTCCCTGGCGAGCGCCGCGAAGGCGGCGCCGGGGGCCTTCAGCAGCGTCTCCATCTCGGCGATCCGCTCGTCGGCCGTGCCTCGCCTGGACTGCCAGAGGATGACGTGGTAGCCGAAGTCGCTCTTGACCGGGCCGATGATCTCGCCCTTCGTGTGCTCCCCGTCGAAGATGGCGTCGGAGAACTCCTTCACGAAGCCGCTCCGGCTGGTGTAGTCGAGCTGACCGCCCTTCGCACCACTTCCCTTGTCGTCGCTCTCGGCCTTGGCGAGGACCTCGAAGTCGACCTCGCGCGCGGCAAGGTCGGGGATCGCCTTGAGCTTATCTGCCGCTGCCCTGGCGGCCGCCTCGGCCTCCGCCCAGGCGGGATCATCCGCGGGCAGGTCGGCGGCGCCCTGCGGATCGTCCTTGGGCGAGTAGAGGATGTGCCGAACCTTGACCTGGCCGGTGTCGGATAGGGACGCCTCCTCGCCGCCGGTCGCTTCCTGCGCGATGTAGATCTCGGCGATG
>JACDBP010000081.1 GCA_013694835.1 Chloroflexota bacterium | reverse complement strand
ACCGGGGGCTGGGCCGGCGCGACCGGGGGCTGGGCCGGCGCGACCGGGGGCTGGGCCGGCTGATCAGGCGCCGCCGAGGCCCGGTCCCTGGCGATTTCGCTCACCAGCGGCGCCCCGTGAGGCGCGTGTACTCGTCGAGCAATCGCGTCAGTTGGCTCTCCCAGTTATAGGTCTCGGTGGCAGCCTGGAGGGCCCGGCGGCGGAACATGTCGCGGACTTCCTCGGGCGCCTCGATGATGCCCCTGATGGCGACCGCCAGCGCGCCGAGGTCGGCTGGGTCGACGAGGACCCCGCAGCCCGTGTCGCGGACGATCGGGGCCATGCCCGGCAGGTCCGTGGCGACCACGGGCACGCCGGCGGCCATCGCCTCGAACAGCTTGTTCGGCGTGGAGAGGCGGTGGTTGAGCGTCGTCGGCTGGATCGGCACGACGACCACATCGGCGCTCGCGACCCAATCCAGCAGCTCCTCGGGTGGCACCGGCGGAACGACACGGACGCGATCCGCGGTGGAGGCACGTGCGGCGAGTGCCCGCAGCTCGTAGTCGAGCGGCCCGGCGCCCATCAGCACCAGGACACTCCGCGGTACATCAGCGATCGCCTCCACGAGCTGTTCGATGCCGCGATGGGCGAAGAACATGCCCTGGTACAGCACGACGCGCTGGTCGTCGGAGAGTCGCAGCAAGCGATGGAAGCGTCGTGCCGGTGCCTCGGACGGCGTGAAGCGGTACGAGCAGTTCATCACGACCAGTGGATACTCCACGCTGAATCGCCCCTCCATCACGCTCGCATAGGCGTCGCTGACCGTCACCACCCGATCGGCGGTTCGCGCGGCACGACGTTCGGCGCGGGCGAGGAACCAGCGGCCCGGGCCCCGCAGGGCGGCGAGCTCGCCGGAGTCCAGGTAGATGTCCGCGGCGTCGTACACCACCTTCGCTCTGTCGCGTCGACCGAGCGCGAGGCCCACGGGGATGCGGGTGGAGGTCATCGCGTGGTACAGGTCGGCACGTGGCGCGACCTGGGCGGCGGCCGCTGCGAGTCCGCGGATGGTCAGCGACCGCGCGAACGGCGCGATAGCATTGCGGATCGCCCGGACGGAGCCGGGGAGTTGCACCGCCCATCCTGTTCGCGAAAGCCTGGCGGGCCTCGGTGACCGTGGCGCGAGTGCAGGTTCGGGTCGCAGGGCAGCCGCGGCCACGACTCGTCGGCGGGTCCGTCGCCGCCACGTGCCGAGGATCGGCACGCCGTCCAATGGGCCTGCCTCGAGCCTGTGGATGCGGTAACCGACAGGATGCTGCTCATCGCGTGGGATACCCGGTTCCCATCGCCCGATGACCGTCACGGCATGGCCGCGCTCCACCAGGCCGCGCGCGATCCGGTACTGCCGCGAATGGAACTGGGCGGTGCTCGAGACGATGATGGTCGCGCGCTGCGGGACGACCGGTGATGGCTCCCTCGGGCTATCGGCCACGCCACCGCCGCAGCAACGCACCGACGACTGCGAATGCGGCCCCGAAAACGGCCGCCGACCACAGATCGATGGTGGGGCGCACGTCGCCGCTCGCGCGTCGTGCGAGCAGCAGGACCACGCGGCCGCCATCCTCGAGCTTCACCTCGTCGGCGACGACGATGAACGCATTCGCCTCCGCGCCCAGCTCGAGCTCACCGGCCCGGGCGAAGCCGACACCGCCCATGAAGATCGACACCCGATCCGCGCGGACCTGGCCCGCTCCCCCCTGCGTGATGCGGACCTCGCGAGCCTCCACCTGGCCGGCACCACCCTGCTTGATCACGACGCGGTCTGCCTTGACGTGCTCCATCCCATGGGTCGGGCCATCGTCCTCGTCGTCCTCGTCGTCCTCGTCGTCCTCGTCGTCGTCGTCGATGGCGCCGTCGTCGTCGATGGCGCCGGAGGCGGCGATCCCGTCCAGTGCGCCCGGATCGGCCCCTTCGTCATCCTCGGTTGGGGCCCCGATCGAACCCGGGGCTGTGGATCGCTGCTGTCCGGTCTCCGGCTGGCCGCCCCATGTTGCCGCCTCAAGCGAGCCGAGCGGGGGCTGGGGGGCATCGCCGCCGTCCTCCGCGCCGACCAAGGGTTCCGGCAGCCCTTGCCCGGCCTCCGACGCGTCCTCAGCGGTTGGTGACGCCTCGGCGCTGCCCCACTCGATCAGGTCCGGCTGCCCGGCGGCTGGAGCATCCGCATCGCCACTGCGCTCGGTCGGGCGGTCGGGATCACTCACGATGCGGACCTCCTGGACGGACTTCGGGAAGGGCGGGCGGGACCGCTAGCCTAGCGCTCCATTCGGGTGCACGCTACGATGCCGACCGTCCTGCGGCCGCCACCGCCGTGGTCGACGCGCATTCCGGAGCTGCCTTCGTGCCCGACCGTTCCCAGCCCTCGCATCCGTCCGCGGCGCATCGACTGGTGACGATCCTCGGGCTGGCGATGCTGCTGGGCGGTGGCGCCGGGACGCCCATCACAAGACCCGAGCTGGCCACGGCTGCTGCGCCCGCGGCCGCGGTGCCCTCCGCTTCGTCCTCGCCGTCGCC
>JACDBP010000058.1 GCA_013694835.1 Chloroflexota bacterium | reverse complement strand
CACAGTCACAGCAGAGCGGCGAGGTAGACGCAGATGCCCCGTATCGTCCGTGGCGCACTGCTCCAGGCGGAGTGGACCGGCGACAAGGAATCGATGATCCAGAAGCACGAGGGCTACGCCCACGAAGCCGCCAGGCAGGGTGCCCAGGTGATGCTCTTCCAGGAGCTGTTCTATGGCCCCTACTTCTGCCAGGTGCAAGATCCCCAGTACTACTCGTACACGGAGAAGATCCCCGACGGCCCGACCGTCAAGCGGATGCAGGACCTGGCGAGGCAGACGGGCATGGTCCTCGTGGTGCCGATGTACGAGGAGGACGATCAGGCCGCCGGCATCTACTACAACACGGCCGCGGTGATCGATGCCGACGGGTCATATCTCGGCAAGTACCGCAAGACCCATATCCCCCACGTGAAGGGCTTCTGGGAGAAGTACTACTTCCGTCCCGGCAACACTGGCTACCCGGTCTTCGAGACGGCGGTCGGCAAGGTCGGCGTCTATATCTGCTACGACCGGCACTTCCCCGAGGGGGCCCGTGCGCTCGGCCTCAACGGTGCCGAGATGGTGTTCATCCCGTCGGCGACGAGCCGCGGCCTCTCGGAGTATCTCTGGCGCATCGAGCAGGTCAGCCACGCGGTCGCCAACGGCTACTTCGTCGGCACCATCAACCGCGTGGGCATCGAGAAGGACCTGGGCGACGACGACTTCTACGGACAGAGCTACTTCGTCGATCCGCGCGGCCAGTTCATCGGCGATCTGGGCGATGCGTACAAGGAAGAGCTGCTGATCCGCGACATGGACCTGGACAAGATCCAGGAAGTGCGCCAGACGTGGCAGTTCTACCGTGACCGCCGGCCGGATGCGTACGGTGACCTCGTTCGACCCTAGCTGGCCCACCCGGGCGGAGGCCCTGTGGGATCGAAACGGCTCGAGGAGACGTGGGAGGGGCTGACCGCTGACGGCCACGCCCGGGCGGCGAACGAACGTTGGGCTGCGCTCGTGGCGTCGGGCGAGGTGCAGCTGTTCGCGGAGCCGACGGGCGAGTCCGTACAGGTGGTTGAGCATGACCAAGCGTGGCCGGTGCGTTTCGACGACATCCGGACGCGCCTTGCCGATGCCCTCGGCGTCACGGCCGTTCGTATCGACCACGTCGGCTCCACGGCGGTTCCCGGACTGGCCGCAAAGCCGGTCATCGATCTCCAGATCAGCGTTACCGACGTGGATGACGAAGCCGCGTACCGCGCAGCCATCGAGAGACTCGGCTACCCGATGCGCTCGCGGGAGCCGGGTCACCGCTACTTCCGCACGCCACCTCGGACGCTGCACCGGATCCAGATCCACGTCTGCCAGGCGGGCTCGGACTGGGAGCGCGAGCACCTGCTGTTCCGGGACTACCTGCGTGCCCATCCGGACGCGCTTTCGCGCTACGCGGCGGTGAAGCACGGCCTGGCCGAGCGCTATGGCGATGACCGGCTCGGGTACACCGAAGGCAAGACACCGTTCATCCGCAACGCGCTCAGTCAAGCCGAGGAATGGGCTCGGGAGGCCGGGTGGACGGTCGACCGGGCGTGATGACGCCTTGGACGAGAAGCTCGGATCCGACCTCGCTTTCCTAGTTCACCGCCGTCCTGTCACCTGGCGCGCTCCTTCCGACCGGCGATGCCACCTTCGAGCAGTCGATCGCCGCGGGCGGCCGGCAGATCGGTCGTCATGCGGCCGATCGATCGACTGCGGTCCGTGACGCCCAGGGTGAGCCATGCGCTGAGATCGGATCGCAGGTGCGCCGGTGTTGCGTCGCTTGACACGCGGACGGTCGCCCAGCCTGCGGTATCGTGGCCTTCGTGCAGTCGCCGAGGGCCAGCCGACCCTTCATGCCGGGCTACGGCATCCTCGGCCCCGATGAAGGCTCGGGCCTGCTCCCGTGGACATGGGCCGAGGAGCATCTCGCTGCCGCACGCGACTACTGGGTGGCCAGCGTATGGCCCGACGGGCGTCCTCACGTCATGCCGGTGTGGGGCGTCTGGCTCGACGGCAGCCTGTGGTTCAGCAGCAGCCGGCGCTCACGCAAGGCCAGCAATCTGCGCCGCGACCCACGCTGCGTGGTCACCACCGACAACGCCATCGAGCCCGTGGTGGTCGAAGGTATGGCGTCTCTAGTCACTGTTCGCGCCGAGATCACATCCTTTTTGGACGCCACCAACTCGAAATACGCCACTGGCTACGGCATCGACTTCCTGGACCCGGCAGTCAACAGCACGATCCGCGTCCATCCTGTGCAGGTCTTCGGGCTCGACGAGCGCGACTTCACCGGCTCACCGACGCGCTGGCGTTTTGACGCCGATCAACTCGGCCGATAGCCATGGGCGCCACTGACCGCGCGCGAGTTCGAGGTCGCCAGGCTGATCGCCGAGGGCCGGACGAATCGCGAGATCGCTGCCGAGCTCACCATCGCGCCAAAGACGGTGGCAGCGCACGTCGAGCACATCCTGGGCCGTCTCGGTGCCGAGCGGCGGACCGAGATCGCGGCCTGGGTGGCCGGCGTGCGCCAGCGCTGACCGCCGTTTGCTACGAGGCGAGCGAGCGACCCCGACGAGCACCGGTGGCGGCAGTTCCCGCTCCAGCGATGCCAGGACCTCGCGGGGCAGTCGCGGATCGTCGGTCGTGAGCCCGTCCATGCCCGTGGCAGCTCCAGCGACGACGGTGGGTCCGGCGCGTTTCCGTGGCATGAACCGGGCATCAACGGACGTGCCGTGGTGCAAACTTCGTATCGTCGGCGTTCGACTCACCGACCTTTGGGGAGCGGCATGGACTTCGGATTCACGCTCAAGACCGACGCGGAGATCGAGCGGCTGATCACGCTCACCCGCCAGGCGGAGGCGG
>JACDBP010000054.1 GCA_013694835.1 Chloroflexota bacterium | reverse complement strand
GGTCTCGCATCATCCGCAAGGCCACGCTCGCAGCGGAGAGGGGCGTCAGGTTCGCGGATACAGACGATAACTATGCGACCTTCGCTCGCCGTCCCCCGCTGGGTGCCACAGCGCACAGGCCGAAAGGCTTAAAAGTCCCCTGCTCTGCCGCTGAGCTACCGGCCCGTCGCTAGGTATCCAGTTTACGGGCGGACCCGTGCGAGCCGCAGTCTCCGGCGGAACCCATGCCGCTGGCGCGACGTCTGGCGAAGATGCGAACTACTGCCGCCTTCCTGCTCGTCGCCATGGCCCTGATTGCGGCCGGCTGTGGGGGAGCAGTCGCGCCGTCGTCCTCTCCGCGGAGCTCGATACCGCCAACACTGACGCCCGGAGCGACGGGGACACCCGCGGGACAGTCGGAGCCAACCGTTTCGGCGACCCCATCACCGTCCGAGCCTCGGCACGGAATCCAGGGCCTGGTCGACGACCTGACGGACGCGGGCGTGGACGCCGCGGTGCGAGACACCTTCGATGGAGAGCCGCTCGCGGTCCAACAGACGATCGTGTGCGCGGACGGCGAAGATGTTCGAGTCTTCGTATACGGGAGTGAGCCCGAGGCCGCAATGGCGGCCGCCATGATCGATCCGAACGACCCGACGAACATCGGAACTGCCATAGTGGAATGGGACGGTTGGCCGAAGTTCTGGCAGCGCGATCGAATCATCGTGCTGTATCTGGGCCGCGACGAGGCCACGATCGAAACGCTCACCAACCTTATGGGCGAGCGATTCGCCGAGGGGCGCGACGGGCCCCGGCGGCTGCCTGCTCCGTGCTGAACGCCACCCACTCGCTGGACACCCGGTTGAGGTGATGCGAGGATCGCCTCCGAATCGCGCAAATCGAGGCGACCCATGACTCGCGGAGCCCCGTGGTGGGTAATCCTGGCCGGCGCCGCAATGGCGTGCACCTCTGCCGCGCCGCACGCGGCTGGACCAACGCCAACGACACTTCAGACGGCACCGCCGCTGAGCATCGAATCGCAGGCTCCCCGATCAAGTGAGTCCGCCTCGCCCATGCCGGCGGAAAGCGGGACCTCATACACACCACCGCAGCCGCCCCACGAAACGTTCGCACCGCCATCAGTGACGCCGGAGCGGCTGCTTCACAAACCACCGCCGGTCGCGTTGCAGGCAGGCGATACCACCTTCGACCTCGAGGCGTTCACGTACTGCTACTGGGGCGGCTGCGTGGATGGGATGCAGCCGTTCGACCTGCCGTCTGCCGGAGACGCGGAGCGAGTGGAGATTGAGTTCCCACTCAAAGGTTGGCAGTTCACAGCGAGCCTGCGCGAAGTCGGCCCTGATTGTCCCCGCAGGCTGAACACAAGTCTCAAGCAGATCGGGCCGACGACTCACATTCTCGAGCCGGTCGGCTATGCCCGCACTTATGACGTGACCTTGTTCGGTCGAGGGGGCGGTGATCTGTTTGTTGCATTTCGCTGGTCTACGCCGCACGATGGGCCGATGCCCGTCCCGACGGCGCAGCTCGGGATTCTCGTCGACCACGACGGCAGCGTGGACAGCTACGGGGTGGAGTTGCTCGTCGCCGGATTGCGTGAGACGCCGATGTCGATATCCGCCGAGGTGACGGTCACATCGGCCGAGGGCCGGTCGCTTACCTTCACGCCGACGCGCGAGCATGGGTGCATGGGCCAGGGCGAGATCGTCTGGCTAGGTCCCGATCGCAAGGGCCAGGAAGCAGCACGGCTCGGCTCCGCACCCTTCAGTTACGAGGTCCTCCTCGAACTCGACGGCGTTCGCCATACAGGCACGGCGCTTTGGCCCGTCGACGAAATCGAAGGTGCCGAGCCAGCAGTTGATTTGACGTTCTCGCCGCCGTTACCCGGATTAGCTAAGCCGACCTCGTAGCCCTGCCGCTGCGACCAGAGCGGCCTATTCGGCGCGGGGGGCGCCCAGAATCACATCGACGCGACGTATCGGGTCGGTTCTAGCGGTTGAGCCGCGATCGTCGCCCTTGATGGGGGAAGGAGGAGCTCGAAAGCCGGCTCGAGTGCGCCACGGTCAGGCTGTCGAGGTAATCGTGGAGCCGCCAGGCGAACCGCTCTGACCGCCTCGCTGCGGCCATGCTCGCTCAGAATAGACCGTTACATACGCCGCTAAGGCGCAGAACAGTCTGCATTTAGGCAGAAGTACCGCGGCAGAGGGCATCGGCCACTTACTGCTGAGCCAGCTGTCGCCACCCTGGCTGACGCGGGCATTGCTTTCGTCTGGTGGCCGTCGGGTCCCCTAGCGGGTGACATCGTGGCCTATGACGCGGATGGCAACGTTCTGGATCGGCTGTCTGCGGACATGCTGTCCCCGCATCAGCCGATAACTATGCGAGTTTCGCTCGCGCCCACACGCTCAGTGCCACAAACCAATGGACGTCGAGGGGCGACCCGGCGACAGCGCTCAGCCGGGAATGCTTAAAAGTCCCCTTGCTCTGCCGCTGAGCTACCGGCCCATCGCTTACCCGCCAGTCTGCGCCTTCGGTGGCTTGGGCTCGCGGCCCGGCCGGGGCGGCTTGGGAGCTGTGCCTGGGCCATGTCCGGCGGACGCTCCTGGGGCCCTCGCGCTCGCGCCTCGGCGACGGACTTTGCGAACTCCTTGGCTTGGGCCGGAGGCACGCTCGCCACCCAGGCCGCCTCAATACGCGCGACCGCCTCGTTGTCTTCCTCGCTCTCCTCGGTGCGGCAGGTGGGCACTCGTCAGCGTCGCAGTATGACGGCGTTGCGAGCTCAAGCCCTCTCGATCGCCGCGCAGGTCGCCGACAGCGCCA
>JACDBP010000053.1 GCA_013694835.1 Chloroflexota bacterium | reverse complement strand
AGCGACGTCCTCGATCCGCGACAGATCAGCGGCGCTCAGCTCGGCCGTCACGCCCGCCGGCAGGCCGCTCGTGTCGAGCGAGAGCGCGATGGCATCAGGGAACGCGAACCCACGGCTCGCTCCGATGTCGTAGCTGCGACTGCCTCCGGCCGGCGCGCCCCGCACGGACGGTCGGATGGCGAGCCGGAAGTCGGCGGGTGCGCCGGCGCTGCGGACGTCGAGGAGTCGTTCCGGAACGCCGTCCGGATCGGTCTCGGTCGCCCAGTCATGGTTGCCGGCGGCGATCAGCGCGGCACGGACCTGGGCAGGATCCGTGTCGGGTTCCGCGAGCCGGTAGAGGGCCACGCCGCCAGCTACCGCGGGCGTGGCCATGGAGGTCCCCGACATCGATCGGTAGCCGCCTCCGCGGTACGTCGAGCTGACGCACACGCCCGGCGCGATGATGTCCACGTCGGCTCCGCGTGTGCTGAAGTCGGCAAAGGTGTCGTCAACATCCGGGACGCCGTTCGAATTCGAGCGACAGCTCGTCGGCGTCGGCGCCAGGCCACCCGGAAGGCCGTCGAAATCGGCAAGTGCCGAGACCGTGATGACCTCGTCGTACGAGGCCGGGATGTAGACCTTCGCGTCGTTCCGCTCGTTCCCGGCGGCCACGGCATAGACATTCCCCGCGGCCACCGAGGCGCACATCGCCGCGTGGACCGGGTCCGGGCGATCGACGCTCTGGCCACACTGGCCGTCGTCGCCGACCGGGTCACCGTCGTCGTCCTCGCGGATGCGCATGCTCATGTTGGCGACTTCCATCCTCGGGCGATCGCCGTCGCGCTGGGCGGTGACCCATTCGATGCCGCAGATGAGATTGGACTCCCAGCCGTTGATGTCCGCGGCGAAGATCCGGACCGACCAGATCCGCGCCCCCGGCGCCACGCCGACGACACCGAAGCCGTTGTCGATGGCCGCCGCGATGCCCGCCACGTGTGTTCCGTGGCCGTTGATGTCGCCGTACACGGGATGGCCGACCGGGCTGCCGTTCGCGCCCGGGTGGTCCGTGCAGTCCACGCCGCCGGCGACGTTGAGGTCCGGGTGGCTGGCGTCGACGCCGGTGTCGAGGATGGCGATGTCGGCGTCGATCCGATCGCCCACCACGTCGACCTCGTCGATGCTGGTCGCCGGCGCGAGATGGGCGTTCACCCGGCGGACGGCCGGCGAGTCGAGTTGGCCCGTCAACTCCAGCGGGCGGTCCCGATGGAGGTAGCGGACACGCGGATCCGCCCGCAATGCTGCGCGCTGTGCCGCGTCGAGGGTCGCTGCGAACCCCGGCACTGCCCGCTCATAGACGTGCGACGGACGGAAACGAAGCTCGGCCGCGAGTCCGGCCACGGTTCGGGCGACGCCTGGATCGGCTGCTCGGTCCTTCGCTCGCAGCACGACGATCCAGCGCTCGGCGCCGGCTGCTGGGGAACTGGCGCGCGCTTCGTAGGTTCGATCGGCTGATCCTGCGCGAGCACCCTCACGAGATGAGGCTGCGACCGTCGCTCCGGACGGCAGGGCCGCCAGGAGCGCTGCCACCAGAACACTGACGATCGCCTCCGGGCGAGCCCGGCGCTGCGGCACGGCCGGCCCCCCGGCTCCGGCCGGGGCTGCGGGGTACGCGATCCGGGCGATGGAGGCCACCTTCCCCTGCCGTGACGTGCCGGGGATCTCCGGCCGGCGCCAGTGTCGCATTCGCGCGGGCCGTACGCACAGCTCGGGACCCTCGGGCCGCCACCGCGTCGGCGCCAAGTGCCCCCGTCCGTCGCGGACGCCAGCCGCGCCGGCAACGACACGCGCACCGTCCCAGGTGTCGCAGGTCCGGATGTCGCAGGTCCGGATGTCGCAGGTCCGGGTTGCGCGGCCCGCGATACTGGCCCGAGCAGCACTCCGCCGGCAGAAACCTGTGCCGGCGCGCGCTGTGCGAGGGGGTCCTGCCTTGCGCCGACGCCGTCTCCTGCCTTTGCTGCTCGGGTGTTCCCTCTTCGCCGCGCTGGGCGTCGCGGTGCCCGTCGCCGCCCACCGTGATGCCCTTGCGCCGCGGTTGGCCACCAACGGTCCGGCTGCTGCGCCGGCAGGTGTCGACCCATGTCCGCCGGAGTCGCACCGGTTCCTGCCGGGCGACGGGCGTTACCACACGTACACGGAGATGTGCGAGGAGGTCGTGGCGGTCGCCGCGGCGCACCCCGCGATCATCCAGTGGTCGGACCTGCCGACGACGTCCTACCAGGGCCGCGACATCCTGCTCGCCAAGATCAGCGACAACGTGGCTCTCGACGAGGACGAGCCGGAGGTCTTCTTCAATGCGCTGACCCATGCGCGGGAGCACATCACGGTCGAACAGGCCCTGGCCATGCTTCAGTGGTTCGCCGACGGCTATGGCGTCGACAGCCGGATCACCGACATCGTGAACGGCCGCGAGATCTGGATCGTCTTCATGGTCAACCCCGACGGCGGCGAGTTCGACCTCCGTGACACCGCGGACGCTACCGATGCCCGCTATCTCAGCTGGCGCAAGAACCGCCAGCCGAACGACGGTTCCTACGGCACGGACGTCAACCGCAACTTCGGCTACCGCTGGGGCTGCTGCGGCGGGTCGAGCTCGAACCCGGCCGCGATCACCTACCGCGGGCCCTCCGCCTGGTCGTCACCGGAGGCCGTGGCCCTGCGCGACTTCGTGCTGAGCCGTCGGGTCGGGGGACGCCAGCAGATCCGGATCGAGGTCGCCTTCCACGCCTACGGTCGCCAGATCCTCTACCCGTACGGCTACACGACGGCGAACGTGCCCAGCGACATGACCGACCACGACTGGCGGGCGCTATCGAAGCTGGCCATCGCGATGGGTTCGCGGAACGGCTACCGGGCCACGCAGACCAGCTCGAACTACGTCGCGTCGGGTACCTTCGGCGACTGGGCATACGGCCGCCAACGGATCATGTCCTTCACCTTCGAGTTGCATCCGCGAACGGCTGCCGAGGGCGGCTTCTATCCGCCGGGCAGTGCCATCGCCGCCGCGGTCGAGGAGAACCGCGAAGCGCTGCTGTACCTCATCGAGCAGGCCGACTGCCCCTACCGCGCCGCGGGTGCGACGTACGAGCAGCAGGACTGCGGGCCCTTCTTCGATGACCTGGAGATGGACCGCGCCTGGCAGGTCGATCCGCTGGGCACCGATACGGCGACGCTCGGCCGTTGGCAGCGGGGCGACGCCGGCGGCACCGAAGCCGGTGGCGTCAAGCAGCGCGCCGATGCCGCGAGCGGCCGAGGCGTTCTCGCGACGGGCCTGCTCCCCGGAACCTCGGCCGGCGAGCTGGACCTCGATGGCGTGACCACCGTCCAGTCGCCGCCGATCGAGGTTCCACCGGCCGCGCGCCTGACGTTCCGGTTCACCTGGGCCCACGACGCGCTGTCGTCCGACGCCGACCTGCTGCGAGCTCGCGTGCTGCACGACGCCGGCCAGCGCATCGTCTGGTTGCGGCGCGGAGAGGCGGCGGACCGTGACGCGGTCTGGGGTGCGGCGTCCGTCGACCTGGCCGAGTTCGCCGGCAAGACCGTGCGCATCCGTTTCGAGGCGCGCGATGGCGATGTCGACAGTCTGGTCGAGGCGGCCATCGACGAGGTCCGCGTCACCGTTCCCTGACCGTCCGGATCAGTCGAGCGTGACCTCCTCGTTCCAGGCGGGTCGGTGCGCGCTCAGACCCAGCGCTTCGATCTTTGGCGCCAGCGCTTCCTCGGCCTCGGGATCGCCGTGGACAAGGAAGACCCGCCTGGGGCGGCGCGGCGCCTCGGCGAAGTGGCGCAGCCAGTCGAGGAGCTCGCTCTCGTCAGCGTGGGCGCTGAAGCCACTGATGGAGCGGACCTGGCAGCGCACCGGATGCCACTGGCCGTTGATGCGCACCTCGCTGGCGCCGCCCTGCAGATGGGCGCCCATCGTGCCCTGGCCCTGGTAGCCCACGAACAGGATGATGGCCGCCGGGTCGCCGATCAGGTTCCGCAGGTGGTGCACCACCCGTCCACCGGTGAGCATCCCGTTGGAGGCGATGATCATCATCGGCCGCTCGGCGAACTCGATGGCCTTGGACTCGTCCGCCGTGCGTGTGACCTGGGCGTCCGGATAGTCGACCGGCGTCTCACCCGCCTGGAGCAGTCGATAGGTCTCCTCGTCGTAGTAGCCGGGAAACGCGCGGTAGATGTCGCTCGCCTTCGACGCCATCGGCGAATCGAGGTACAGCGGCACGTGCGGGATCTTGCCCGCGTCCAGCAGCCGGTCGAGTTGCCAGACGATCTCCTGGGTCCGACCGATGGCGAACGACGGGATGAGCAGCACGCCCGTGTGGTCGACCGTCACCTGGACAGCCTCGGCCAGCAGCCGGATCGCCTCGTCGGCCGGTTCGTGCTCCCGCCCGCCGTAGGTCGATTCGACGAGCACGTAATCGGCGCCGTCGAGGATGGCGGTGGGGTCGCGGATGATCGGCGTGTTCGGGCGGCCAAGGTCGCCCGAGAAGACGATGCGGGTGGGCGGGGTGCCGTCGTCGTCGGCGGCGTCGACCTGGATGATCGCCGAGCCGAGGATGTGCCCGGCGTCGCGGAAGATCGCCCGGATCCCGGGGACCACCTCCAGCTCCTGGTCGTACTCGATGGGCTGGAACTGGCGCAGCGCCGCCTCGGCATCCTCGACGTCGTAGAGCGGCTCGTCGGTGGTCGTGTCGACCTCCGGCGGCTGGCGGCGCAGTGCCTTCTCCGGGTCCGCGTGCGCGCCGTGGGTGTCGAACGCCGCCTCTTCGCCGGTCGAGGCGAGCGCGCTCTCTCGAGGCAGGTAGTCGCGGTGGCCGGCGTGCTGCGGGTCCGCGGCATGATCGCGCACCTCGCGGGCCTCGCGACGAGCCCGCCGCTCGATCGCCTCACGGCGGTCCTTGGCGTTCTCTACTTGGATCTTGCCGCTGTCCAGCAGCACCAGTCCCGCGAGCTCGCAGGTCGCGCGGGTCGCATGGATCGGGCCGCGGAAGCCGCGCTTGACGAGCAGCGGGATCAGCCCGCAGTGATCGAGGTGGGCGTGGGTCAGCAACAGCGCATCCAGCTCCGCGGGCTGGAAGGTGAAGGGCACGTGGTTGCGGGCGATGTCGTTGGGGGAGCCCTGGAACATACCGCAGTCCACGAGCACCTTCGCGCGGTCCGTGGTCAGCAGGAACCGGGAGCCCGTCACGGTGGTGGCGGCGCCGAGGAACGCGAGCTTCATGGGGCCTCCTTCATGCTACGCAGCCCCATCGGCGGGGATCGGATCCATGCCGGCGGCAGTGGGACGCCGGATGACCCGGCCGTCCCGATCGAAGGCCCGCAGGCCGAGCTCGACGACCGCGCCCTGCCCCAACGCGAGGATCACGGTCCCGAGACCGACGGTCCCGCCCAACGCGAACCCGAAGGCGAGCACGGAGAGCTCGATGCCGGTCCGGACGTAGGCGATGCGCCAGCCGGTCCTGTGGTGCAGGCCGGTCATCAGGCCGTCCCGCGGCCCCGGCCCGAGATCGGCGGACAGGTAGAGGCCGGAGCCGAGCCCGACCATGCCGAGCGCGGCCATCTCGTAGAGCAGTTGCCCGGGCAACTCGGTGGCTGTTGGCACGAACGCCAGCGCGAGGTTGGTGGTGACCCCGATGACGATGACGTTCAGCACGGTGCCGATGCCGGGCGGGACTCGCAGCGGGACCCACAGCAGCAGGATCGGGATGCCGAGCAGGATCGAGACGGTGCCGAGCTCCAGGCCGCTCTGGCGCGCGACACCCTGGTGGAGCGTCTCCCATGGACTGAGGCCCAGCTGGGACTCGGCCATCAGCGCGATGGCCAGGCCGAACATCGGCAGGCCCAGCAGCAGCTTCGGTAGCCGGCGCACGACGCTCCGGCTGAACCAGCGGTGGCGCATCGGTGCATGCTATCGGCTCGTGAGGGAGGACTTCCACGTGGGTCTGCTGGATAGCAAGAAGGCGCTCATCTTCGGGGTCGCCAATGACCACTCCATCGCCTGGGGCATCGCGCAGGCACTCCACGCCCATGGCGCGACCGTGGGGTTCAGCTCCGTGGAGAGCCTCATCGAGCGACGCGTGCGCCCACTCGCCCAGTCGCTCGGGTCGACGTTCGTCGAGCCGTGCGACGTCCAGGACGATGCCCAGATCGAACGGGTCTTCGCGCGGTGGCGCGACGCGGAGGGAGAAGGTTCGCTCGACATCCTGGTGCATGCGCTTGCCTTCGCGAAGCGCGAGGACCTGGCCGGGGCCTTCGTCGACACCTCCCGGGACGGCTTCGCGCTGGCACTGGACGTGAGTGCCTACTCGCTCGTCGCCGTTACCAGGGCGGCCGTGCCGGTCTTCGCGCCCGGCGCCTCGGTCCTGACGCTGACCTACTACGGGGCTGAGAAGGTGGTCGCCAATTACAACGTGATGGGTGTCGCGAAGGCCGCGCTGGAGGCCTCCGTGCGATACCTCGCGGCGGACCTCGGTCCGCGCGGTATCCGGGTCAACGCGATCTCCTCCGGGCCGGTGCGGACGCTGGCGGCCGCCGGCATCGCTGGGTTCAAGTCGATGTACGGCCAGTTTCGGGAGGTCGCACCGCTTCGTTCGAACATCACTATCGAGGACGTCGGTGGCGCCGCGGTCTTTCTGTCCTCGTCGCTGGCCGGGGCGATCAGCGGCGAGGTGCTCTACGTGGACGGCGGCTTCAACGTGCTGGGAGTGCCTGTCGGCGAGGGCTGAACGACCGGCCGGCGCGCCATCTCATCGCTGGAGCAGCCGCATCATCAGCTCGGCCTGTTCGCGGGCGTCGTCCAGGGCGTGGTGGGTGTGCGGCATCGCGGTGGGGTAGTGTCTTCGCACGGCGGCTTTCACCGTTCCTGACCACACCGGCACGTCGTGCTTGGCCATGAAGTACGCCTTCTGGTCCAGCGCGGAGATGCCGAACGGGTTCGATCCCAGGAAACGGTGGAAATAGTCCGCCACGAACATCCAGTCGAACGCGGCGTTGAACGCGGCGAACACTGGCCGGCGGCCGTCACGCGTGCCCTCGATCCAGTCCGCGAACGATCGCATGGCCGCCGCCGGGTCCGTCCCGGCTCGCGACAGGTGCTCGCGGCTCAGGCCGTGGATCTGTTCTGTGGCATCGTCCCAGGGCAGCCCGGGGATGGGCCGCACCTCCACGTAGAAGGCCTCGTCCGGCCGTTCCACGAGGCACGCGCCCAGCGACACGAGGCTGCCGGTGCCCGGGGAGGGTCCGGAGGCCTCGATGTCGACGCTGATCAGCACTTCCTCGCCCGGCACCGCTGGCATGGCGCCATGGTGCCGGAAGCGGACCTCATCCGCCGGCGCGCTCGAGCCCGGCGACTGGGGTCAGCGAGGGAAGGGGATCGTGCCGCCGTCGGCCAGGACGGGAAGTGCCTGCATGGCGAGCGAGAGTGCTGCCAGGGCGACCGCCATCAGGCGAGATCGGGTTGGTCGGAAGGAACGCATCGGAGTCCACCTGGGCTTTCGCCGGGCGGACAGGGGGCGAGGAGCCCGGCGTCCCCGTGCGCGGATGGTATTCGCGGAGGCGGGGGCGAGGCAATGATTTGTGAACCTCGAACCGCAAACCAAAGTACCCGGCAGCGTGGTACTTCGGGTGTCAAAAAGCAGTAGACAGCGTGTACAATCCGCCGCATGACCATCGTGAAGAGGCGCCGTATCGTCGTCGATGACAGTGCCCTTGCCGCTCGCATCGGGGAGCGACTGAAAGCGGCACGAAAGCAGGCGGGCCTGACCCAGCAGCAGCTCTCGGAGGGGCGCTATACCAAGGCGTATGTCAGCGCGCTCGAGAAGGGCATCGCCAAACCTTCCATGGCTGCGCTCAATTTCTTCTCCGACCGTCTCGGCTTGCCCGCGAGCTCGTTCCTCGTTGCGGCCGCGCCTGCCTGGACTCGACTCGAGGCGGACGTCCTCCTTGCCAGCGGCGACTTCGTCCAGGCCATCGACGCCTTCGAGGCGCTCATCCCGACGGTGAGTGGTGTGGCGCGTGCTGAGGTCCTGAGCGGCATGGCAGAGGCGTATTGCCGCCTCGACAAGGGAACCCAGGCGATCGCATCGGCGACGGAAGCAGCCGACATCTTCGAGAGACTCGGCCGCCAGCGCGACTGGGCTCTCGCCAGCTATTGGCTGTCATACGCGATGCTCCTCAACGACAACCTCGCGGAGGCCCGGTCCGTCCTCGGCTCCGTGCTGGAGCGGTTGCGCCAGGGAACCGTCGTGGAGCCGGACTTCAAGCTCAGGGTCCTCGCCGGGTTCGCGGCCATCGCCGCCGCCGAAGGTGACCATCAAGCGGCGCTCACCTACCTCGAAGAGGCACGTGCCGTCACCGTCGACCTCGACGGCCGTCGGCGGGCGGCGATCCTGTTCAACCTCGCCGCGAACCACCGAGAACTGGGCGACATGGAGGCGGCGATCCGCCTCGGCACCGAGGCGCTCGTCTTGATGCGCGCTGCAGAAGCGGATATGGAGGTGGCGTTGCTCGAGAACGACCTCGCGCTCGCCTACCTCGCCGTCGGCAACGTGACGCGCGCCGATGAGTTCGCGGCGGCGTCGGACCTGCTGACGCGGCGGACCGGCAGTGATCGCCTCCTGGCGCACATCGCAGATACCCGCGCGCAGATCGCGATCGCCGCCGGCAGACCCGATGAGGCCCTTGCCCTGCTCGACCGGTGCCGGGAGCTCGCGGAAGCGACCGACAACCGGAAGGCACTCACGAGCATGTTCGTCACCCGGGGTCGTGCGTACCTTGCGCTCGATCGGCTCGACGATGCGACCGAAAGCTACCGGGAGGCAGCTGACCTGATTCGCGCTTACGGCCCGCAGTCCCGACTACCGCGGGTCCTGGGGGAATGGGCAGACGTGCTGGCGCGCCTCGGGCGTCACGCCGAGGCGTACGAGCTCAACCGGGAGGCCCTGCAGACGAGGCCCACGGTCTGATCTGACGGGAGAGCCCACCCTCGGGCAGCGCCAGACACGGGCGCACCCTAGCGAACGCCTACCCGACCCCGACCGGGACAGCACCCGTCCGGGACAGCACCAGACCGGGACAGCGCTACCAGCCTCCGCCGGAACTGCGACCGCCGGCCCTTGGGCTCCCGGTGCCCGACCCGTTCTCGAAGTTGCCGTAGCCGCCGCGCCCCCGACCGCCGGCTCGCTTTCGGAACATGCGGAAGACGTCGTAGAGGAGCAGCGCCGGCAGGATGCGCCGCGGCAGCATCCGGAACACCAACAACCGCAGTAGGCCACCGAGCATCGATCAACTCCTGTTGCGTCCGGCGCACGCCGGACCGGCCGTCAGCGTGGGCCGTCCGGCGCCCGCGACGGTCCGCCATGCAGCGGCCCCGCCCTTGCGGCCCGCTTGCAGATACGCCCGGCGGTTGCGCATCGTCATACCGCATTCGAGCTCCAAGGCGCGGGCAAGCCGGGTAGCCTTGCGGCGTGGCCCTCATCATCGACTCGCTGCGCAAGCGATTCGGCTCCATCGTCGCGCTCGATGGCATCTCGTTTCGCGTCGAGCCGGGCCAGGTCTTCGGCTTCCTCGGCGCGAACGGTGCAGGCAAGACGACAGCCTTCCGCATCATCCTCGACATCATCCGCGCGGACGCAGGGACCGTGACCTGGAAGGACGTCGGTTCGCAGCAGCTGCCGCGCCGGACGTGGGGCTATCTGCCCGAGGAGCGTGGTCTTTACCCGCGGATGACCGTGATGGACCAGTTGCTGTTCTTCGGCCAGCTGCACGGCGTTCCGGCGGCAGCCGCCAGGCACGAGGTGGAGGAGTGGCTGGAGCGGTTCCGGATCCCGGAGTATCGCGACCGAAAGGTGGAGTCCCTCAGCAAGGGCAACCAGCAGAAGATCCAATTCCTGGCGGCCATCCTCCACGACCCGGACGTGCTGTTGATGGACGAGCCCTTCACGGGTCTCGATCCGGTGAACGCGACGCTGCTCAAGGAAGCGTTCCTGGAGATGCGGGACCGCGGCAAGACCCTGGTCTTCTCGACCCACCAGATGGACACCGTCGAGGAGCTCTGCGACGCCGTGGCCATCATCGATCGCGGCCAACTCGTGGCCAACGGGCCCACCCGCGAGGTGCGCCGGTCGGGTGGCCGGCGAATCGTGCTGCTCGGCGTGGAAGGCGACCCATCGCTGCCATGGCTGGTCGAGATGGAGGGCGTGCAGGTGCGGAAGCCCGGCCGTGACTACACGGAGCTGGAGGTCGAGGCGTCGCGGGACCCGATGTCGGTCCTGCAGGCTGCCCTGACCCGCGGCGAGCGGATCACCCGCTTCGAGATCGCCGACCCGTCGCTGGAGCAGATCTTCGTGGAGCGCGTGGGCCGCTCGGCGCGGGGGGAGGAACAGACCCTGGCTGAGGCGCCGCGGGCGACACCGGCATGAGTGGGTTGGGGACCTCCCTGCGAAAGGCGCTGATCGTGGCGCGGCGTGAGTACCTGCAGCGGGTCAGGACACGGTCCTTCGCGATCATGACCGTGATCGTGGCACTCCTCGGGTTCCTGATCGCGATGCTGCCCCTTGGCTTCCGATTCCTGGCGGGGGACACGCAGACGCGGATCGGCATCGTGAGCGAGGTCACCGACCTGCCGGTGGACCCGATCACGACCCTTCGAGTGACGCTCGACACCGCGTCGGCCGGCCCAGCGGGCACCATCACCGGCCGCTACACGTTGTCCTCCGTCAGCGACCCCGCAGCGGCCCGGGACCAGGTGGTCGGGGGCTCGCTCGATGGGCTGCTGACCATCCGGCGCGGCTCCGATGGCGATCTGGCCTTCGAATACTTCTCCAAGGCGTCCGAGGACGAGCCGAGCGTTCAGATCCTGCGCCAGGCGGCCGCCGCGTTGGCGATCCAGGACAGGCTGACGCGGGCGGGCATCGATCCCGCCAGCCAGGCCGGGCTGTTCGCCGCCACGGGCTTCCTGGTCAGCCCCGTCGACCCGGGCGCCACTTCGCCTGAGAGCGCGAACGGGGTGCTCGGCTTCGCGCTCAACATCCTGATGTTCACGGCCATCCTGACCTACGGCTACTGGGTCGCCACGAGCGTCGCCGAGGAGAAGGGCAGTCGCGTGATGGAGCTGCTCGTGCAGGCTGCCACCCCGAACCAGCTGCTCTCGGGCAAGGTCCTCGGAGCCGGCGCGGCGGGACTCACGCAGTACGCGGCGCTGGTGGCCGGCGGGATCGGCGGCTTCCTGCTCCAGGAGCCTGTCAGTCGGCTCGTGCTCGGCAGTCGCGCGACCCCGTCGATCGCCGACGCTGCGTCGTCGGAGGTCAACGTATCGCTGCCCCTGCTGCTCAGCTTCGGCCTGTACTTCGTGCTGGGATTCACGCTCTACGCCGGGTTGTATGCAGCCGCCGGATCGCTGGTCGGTCGGGTCCAGGACGCGCAGCAGGTCGGCACGCCGATCACGATGCTGGCCATGGTCGGCTACGTGGGCACGGTCGGCGCTGCCGCCGCCCCCGATGCGCCGTGGGTCGCGGTCATGTCGCAGATCCCGTTCTGGAGCCCCTCGTTCATGGTCTTCCGCATCGCCAACGGCACGGTCGCGCTGGGTGAGGTGCTTCTCTCGATCGGGCTGCTCTTGGTCGGCATCATGGTCGTGCTGCTCATCGCCGCCCGGATCTACCGCGCCGGTGTCCTGCTGTACGGCCAGAGGCCGTCGCTCCGCGGCCTCATCTCGGCGGCCAGGTCCGGCTAGCATCATCTCGGGCCCGAAAGGACCACCCCGACCGTAGTACGACCTGGGGGTGCGCCGGGTCGAGCGCCCGGGCTAGGCTCGGTTGCAGAAGGAGGCATGCCCTTGCCGCTCTCCATGCCGCTCAGCACCCGGCCCGCCCGCTTCACGGGTGCGATCATCGCCCTCACCCTATCGCTCGTCGCCGGCTCTGCGGCCCAGGCTGCCTCCCCCTCGGCGGACGTCGTGCCGGCGGGCCCACTCGAGGATCGAGCCGTCGCGGCAACGCTGCCCCAGGTCGAGCGATACATCTTGACCGTGACCAACTGCATCCGGACCGGGGGGACCGTCCGTGCGGACGGCACCTGCTCCGGCCGCGGCTCCGGCGCGAACGGCGGCTACCGAGCACCGCTCATCCTGAGCAGGATCGCCTCGGACCGCGTCGCCCGTCCCTATTCGAAGCTCCTGGTCAGCCTCGGCGAGTGCAACCACTGGTTCGACGGTTCGCCCGATTACCGGCTTCGACGCGGCGGGATCTCGTTCTCGAACTACGGCGAGAACATCGGCTGCCGCGACAACGACAACCCGTTCCATTCCGTGCGTGACTCCTACCTCAACTTCCAGAGCGAGAAGTCCTACAACGGCTGGCAC
The DNA here is from genome assembly GCA_013694835.1 of Chloroflexota bacterium. Taxonomy (GTDB): domain Bacteria; phylum Chloroflexota; class Limnocylindria; order Limnocylindrales; family CSP1-4; genus JACDBP01. The sequence goes on along the minus strand of JACDBP010000053.1, from coordinate 744 downwards.
TGGCGCAACATCAAGAACCCGAGTCTCACGCATGTCGGGATCGGCATCTGGAAGGTCGGCAACCGCATCCGCTTCACGACCGACTTCTACCGGCCGTAGCCTCACCTGGGCTCCCCGCCGCGGGAAGCGGCGTTTGCACGTCGCGCTTCGCGCATCTGCTGGTGCGAAGTTGTCATGCCACGGGTCGCCGGTGGTGTCGGGATGGTGCTCCGGTGCGGGCTATCCTCGGCCTCCGCTCATGCGGAACCAACTCACATACGAGGCACTGAGCGATGAGCTTCCTTGACCGGCTCTTCGGGCGTGACGAGCAGCCCCGGGAGCAACAGCAGCAGTCCAGGGCATCGGGCCAGGGGCCGCGCGGTATCGCACCGCGGCGCGCTGACCCACGCTCGCCCGACGAGATCGCTCTCGAGCGTTACCGATACCTGCTTCGCACGGCACCGCCGGAAGAGATCGAGCGGGCGCACGCGGAGGCCTTCGAGCGGCTGACGCCCGAGCAGCGCCAGCTAGCCCTCCAGCAGCTGGCGGCACACCTACCCGAGAGCGAGATGCGCGGCGCATCCGACGACCCAGGATCGTTGGCGCGGATCGCGACGCGGGCAGAGTTCCGACAGCCGGGGACGATCGAACGGGCCCTCGGAGGCCAAGCGGTCGGTGGTCAGCAGGTCGGGCAGCGACCAGGGAGCCTCGGCGGGGGATTCGGTGGCGGCGGCATGGGGATCGGCAGCATCCTGCTCTATAGCC
>JACDBP010000402.1 GCA_013694835.1 Chloroflexota bacterium | reverse complement strand
CCTGGCAACTCGTGCGACCGCCGCCGCACGAGCCCGCGCCACCCCGGTCGAGTGGCGGCGCGCGGCGCTGCGCGTGCTGGCGGCGTGGCGCGATCTCACCCGCGACCTGCTGGTCGTCGCAGACGGTGGCGAGCGCCAGGTCCGCCAGCTCGAGCTTCTGGAGGAGCTCGAAACCGTCGCTCATCGACTCGACCGACAGGGACTGGTCGCGTTCCTCTCGGGTCTGGATGGGCTGACAGCGGCGATCGAGGTCTACGCCAACCCGGAGCTCGTACTGGACACGTTGCTGCTCCGTTGGCCGCGACTCACACCGCCCAGCGCGCTCGCGGGCTGAGCGTGGCGCAGAGTGATCGCGCGGAGCGGCTGACGGCGGTCGTTCGCGGACGCGTCCAGGGCGTCGGGTTTCGCTGGTTCGTCGTTCGGAGCGCGGAGGTACTGGGCCTGACCGGCTGGGTGCGCAACCTCGAGGACCGCAGCGTCGAGGTCGTCGCCGAGGGACCGTCGGCCACCCTCGATCAGCTCACCCTCGCCCTGTCCGAAGGCCCGCCCGGCGCGCGGGTCGAGAGCATCGACCAGCGGCGTGACCCCGCGACCGGCAGCTTCGAGCGCTTCAGGGTCCGCTCCGGCTCACATGCGGGCGACTGACCGCGGATCGACGCCTACCCTTACCGCCGTGTGCCCTACGGGCGGGTCAACCGGACCACGTGGGTGTCCTGCGGCTGGAGGTTCCCGCTGAAGGTCGCCTGCTCGCCGGGCACGATGATGACCGCCACGTCCTGCTCGCCGACCAGCTCCCGGCCGACGAGCGAGGTCGCGGGCTGCCACGGGCGCAGGTCGAGGGTCACCGTGTAGGGCTGCGCCGAGGTCGTCTCGTTGCGGATCGCGAGGTACACCGCTCCGTCCTCGTCCAGGTCGCCGAAGCGCTCCAGCCAGACGTCGGGGTCGGCGGAGGTCGCCTGGGTCACCGGCTCCCAGCCTGCCGTGTTCACTTCGCGGAAGATCGGCACGTAGTGCAGGTAGAGCTGCCGGATCGGCTCGGTCAACGCGCCGGCCTTGGCGCCGATGCCGGCATAGATGCCATAGAACAGGTTCAGCTCCAGCCGGCGCTCGACCTCCGCGGTGGAGAGCAGGCCGGCGCCAAGCAGTGGGTCCAGTGTCGTCACCGGGCGCTGATACGCGAGGGTCCGCTTGTACAGCGCGAAGCCGTCCTGGGTGACGTAGATGTCGCCGTCGCCGGTCTTCTCCGGCAGGCCCTGCTCGATGCCCATGTAGTCGATCTTGTGGGCGCCGAACCAGGATCCGGCCCGCGCCTCGCTGCCGTTGAAGTTGGCCGTCAGGAGCATCCCGCGGGCGTGCAGGAAATCGGCCTCGCGCTCGATCTGGCCGAAGTCCGTGAACGAGACGCGCAGGGTCACCAGCCCGCTGTCGTAGCTGAAGGTCAGCGGCTGCAGCGCGACGGCCCAGTGCGCCCGCGAATAGTCGTCCTGGGCCCCCCAGCGTCGCATCCCGGACGTGGAGTCGAAGTGGATCGCGTCGAGGAACCCCTCGGCCTCTGCGTTCTCGATCGAGTTGAGGACCTGGTAGTCGTGGCCGGCACGCGCCGAGTCGATGGACCTGGCGGGCATCGGATCGAGGTTCAGGTACCACTGCAGGAATCGGTCCACGTACCGCTCGTAGACACGTCTGCCGTTGAAGTCACGGGCCGTGGAGAACAGCGCAGCCTGGGCCCGGTCGGCCGCGGCGACCTCCTTCGGGGTGTCGCGGGGACCGGCGGCCTTCGCTTCCAGCCAGCTGACGGCCTGCTCATACGGCGGGTACGAATCGCGAGAGGGCAGCTTGAACTTATAGCCCCAGTGGTGGTTGTAGGCCGCCGCGTAGATGCCCTCGGCGTTGTCTGCCGGGACCAGATAGGCGTCGTTCCTATCCGCACCGTCCTGGTCGCTGCCGAGAGCGAGCATGTCCAGGCCGAGTCCGAAATCGGCCATGTCATCGGCCCACTCACCGAGGTACTTGCGCTGGACCCAGCCCCCTTCGCGTGCCGGGTCCGTCCGTCGCACGAAAGCGCCCGGGTAGAGCTGGTAGTACCTGGCCGTCGAGGCTCGAAAGCCCCATGCCGGGTCGGAGGTGAAGAGCACGAAGCGGAACGTGGCCGCATTTCCCAGCCGCGTGGCGGACGGCGACAGCCCCAGATCGAAGGTGATCGTGAGCCCAGCCGGACCGTAGCGGACCCGGGCGATCCGGGGCACGTCCAATGGCAGGCCGACGGAGAGCGCCGAGCGGTCGTCGTTGATCGTGCTCCATGGGTAACGCGACATCTCCTGCACGTGCCAGCGCGTGTCGTAGGCATAGCGCTTGCCCGCCTCCATGAGGACGGAGCGACGCCCGTGGCGCTGCCACTGCCAGCCCACGGCATCGATCGGGAGGGTGTACGCGACCTGCAGCGGCCGGTCCGCCACCGAGGTGCTGCGAACCGTCGCGTCGACCGTGATGCGGTCCGGCGCCGCGGTGAAGTCAGCGTCGAGGCTGAGCTGATCGGCGGGCAGTTCCGCGTGCTGGCGCAGGCGTGTGGCTGACTCGCGCGTGACGGCGCCCCGGACGGGCACGCTCGCCGGCTGCAGCAGCTCGCTGACCGTGATCTGGTCATACCAGACGGTCCCGGAGCCGCGGATCAGCTTGAGCGTCAGGCGCAGGCTCGTCGCGTCCTTGGCGGTGCGGATACCCAGGAACTGGCGGTTCCAATCCGCCGTGTCGGTGTAGCCGAAGAGGTAGCCTGTGTCGACGACCGTCGAGCCGGCGTACTCCTGGATCATCAGGCGAGCCGGGGACAGGTCGCTGTAGGTGAGGCCGGGGGGCGCTGTCGGCTGGACGGCAGCGCTGCGCATCCAACCAGAGATGGTGTATTCCCGATCCGGACGGACGGCGATCTCCGTCCGCAGGTAGCCGGTATCACCGAACGTGGGCCGGCCGAGGCGCAGGGAGCGCGAGCCCGCGTGGGCGACCGCCCTGTCGATCACCGGCGCGGTCGGGCTGGTGATCGCCGACCAGCCGTCGGGAATGCCGTTCCCGTCGGCATCGGCTTCGAAGCTTCCGTTCGGTACCAGGTTGGGCATGCCGCCGACCTTGCGGACGGAGAATCCACCCGCACCGACCAGGCCCAGCGAGCGGTCGCCGAGCCGAACCTCGTCGACGGTGCCGTCGGTGCCGAGCGCCAGTCGGACGCCGTCTCCAGTGGCGATGGCCAGGGTGCCCGCACCTGCCGGCGGCCCGGCGCCGAGCGCCAGGGCGGCGGCGAGCGGCAGCGCCGCCCAGCGACGACCGTGTCGAGTGCGCGACCTGGCCCCCGCCGTCACGTCAGGTGCCGTCCGGCTCCCGGTAAGCGCCCGCCGTGATCACGAGTCGCAGGCGGCCCACGCATGGGCCGTCTCGGTCACGGCGGGGTTGGCGCTGCCCATCCCGGTGATCGCGATGTCAGAGTAGGTCTGGTTGTTCGTCGCATCGCTTTCGACGTAGTGGCCGAGTGGGTCGACGGTGGCACACACTCGATACTCGCCGTTCGCAAGACCGGTCACGTCGATCCACTGGTGGGCGATCGTGTACGGATAGATGTCGCCCCAGCCGACCGACAGGCCCATCCGGATCCTGTCATCGCTCGTGCTGTTGCCGCAGCCGCCGTACGAGAACCTGGGCTCCGAGGAATACCCCGGAAGCGTCGGACGCATGCGGAGCCCGTCGAAGAAGCAGAACCCGACCTTGTAGCCCGGCCGATCGAGATCGACGATATTCCCGGTGCCGTCGAAGCCGTAGAGATCGAAGCGCTGCATCCTCTGGATGTGCCAGTGACTGTGCCCATCACCGCCCCATCTGGCTACAGCCGGCGAGTCCGCGAGCTGACAGTTCGCCGGACCGGTGCCCGGCTGCGCCGTTCGGAAGAGCTTCTGCTTCGTCGTCATCCGGGCCGCGTCGTTCAAGTCCTTGGTGCCCTTGACGGCGAAGGGGCCGGCGCCGATGTTCATGACGATCGTCGTGAAGCGCAGGTACTGGGCACCCGGCGGGATGGGCGCAGGCTCGCCCGGGTCGCCGTACGGTTCAGCGATCACGAGGTCCTTGATCCGCGCCATCCGCAGGTCGGGCTTCTTGAAGTCGTCGCCGGTGGCGGTGCATTCCGGGCCGGAGCCCTGTGCCTCGGCAAGTGGCTCGACCGCCGCTGCCGGCGGGGCGTGGAGGTGGGCTCCATGGTCGTGCACGGCCGGGGGCTCACTGTTCGCCGCGGCCCCGGTCGCGAGGCCCGACATCGTGGCCACCAAGCCGACCACGAGCAGCAGGCGCACAGGGCGCGGGCGGGGAAGGATCATGGGCGTGGTTCCCTCTGGATCGGTGGCGGAGGAACGACCGATCCTGCCGCGGAGGGCGACGTGGTCGGGGCGGACCGTCGTCGGTACATCGCGACGGTCACCGACGAAGTGTCGGGCACGCGGCTGGCGTTTGGCAAGGGCTGGACGCACCCTCGCGCACCCTGGGTATCCCGCGCGGCGTCCTTGCTCTCGTGGCTGCATGGGCGGGATATCCCGTTTGTCGGTTCGGCTCGCGGGCAGCTGACGTCGAGCCTGTGGTCCGGGCCGGCGTGATGCACCGTCCCACCTTCGAAGGCGGGCCGCTGTCGCCCGACGGGCCGGACTCAGCCGCGCTGCAGGCCCGCAGCAAGGGGCTCGCAGCGGTCACCGGCGAGGTCGTCGATTGCTTCAGGTGCCCGCGGCTGGTCGCCTGGCGGGAGCAGGCGGCGCTGGAGCCTCCCGCACGCTACGCCGACGAGTCGTACTGGGCACGGCCGCTGCCCGGCTGGGGCCCTGTAGACGCTCGGGTGCTGATGGTCGGCCTTGCTCCGGCCGCGCACGGTGGCAACCGCGTCGGCCGCATCTTCACAGGGGACCGGTCAGGCGACTTCCTGTTCGCCGCGCTCCATGCCACCGGCTTCGCGACTCAGCCCGAGTCCGTGGTGCCGGGGGATGGGTTGCGGCCGATCGATCTCTACATCGCCGCCGTCAACCGCTGCGCGCCGCCTGGCAACCGGCCGACGCCACTCGAGCGCGACACCTGCCTGTCATATCTCGTACGCGAGTTGGCTCTGCTCTCCGACGTGCGCGTCATCGTCGCGTTGGGCGCGTACGCCTGGGATGGCATTCTGCGGGCCCTGGCACGGGGCGGGTCGGGCAGCCTGGCCACGGCGGTCCGTCCGCGGCCGGCCTTCGGACACGGCGCCGAGGTCGCCATCGGGCCGTACGTGCTGCTCGGCTCGTTCCACCCGAGCCAGCAGAACACCTTCACCCGCAAGCTCACCCAGGCGATGCTCCAGGGTTTGCTGCTCCGCGTGCGGGAGCTGGCGGGGTTACCGCTGCGGCCCTGACGCTCGCTCCACGTCCCGGCAGCTCTTCGCTGCTGTTCGCCGAGACTGCCTTCGGTAGACTGGCCGCGGGGGCTTGCCGGCCACAGACGTCGCGTCGTTCTCGTGGTCCGGCGTACGACGGGGGCAAGTCGTTCTCACATGAGACGTCGTGACCGACGTGCCGGCGCTGCTCGAGCGTGCTCGGCGGCGAGCCGTGCCGAGGGCCTCGAGGCGAATTCGTCGAGGGCGATGCCGAGGCGCTGCCATTCGAAGACGTTAGCTTCGATGTCGTCAGCTCGGTCATCGCCTGCTTCAACCGCGCCGACGACGGCACGATGGTGGTGCCGAGCGAGTACCTCGAGGCGGTGATCGTCAAGCGCTAGACGCCACGACGGCGCCATGCCCTGCGCCGCGGCAAGGGGTTGGCGCGCCCGGCGGGACTCGAACCCACGACCTTCTGCTCCGGAGGCAGACGCTCTATCCGCTGAGCTACGGGCGCACGCGAGTGGAAGTGTAGCCGCCGGCTCGAAC
>JACDBP010000397.1 GCA_013694835.1 Chloroflexota bacterium | reverse complement strand
GCCACGGAGAGCGCCGAGCGGATCCCGGAGCAGCCTGCCCAGAATCCGCGGGGCAGTCAGCCGAACGGATAGCCTGGCCGCCGGGATCGCGATACGACTTCGGGCTCGGTCCAACGAACTGTCGATTTCGGGCGGCGGCGTTCGTCGTGTGGGTGATGGCCGGCACGGAGCCGCCACGGCGTGACGGATGGACCGTCGAAATGAGAAGGGAACGTTGCGGTGAAGTACGTGCTCCTGATCTACGGCCCCGAGGTCGACCCCGCGACGATCAGCCCGGAGGAGGTGACGGCCGAGATGGACGCCTACGAGTCGTTCACCCAGCATCTCCGCGAGCGGCAGGCCAATCTCGGCGGTGAGGCGCTCGAGCCGACTTCGACGGCGACGACCGTCAGGGTTCGGGACGGCCAGCTCCAGACCACCGATGGTCCCTATGTCGAGACCAAGGAGGCCCTGGGCGGCTTCTATCTCGTGGAAGCCAAGGACCTCGACGAGGCGATCGACTTCGCGTCACGGATCCCGGGTGCTGCCAATGGCGCGATCGAGGTGCGGCCCGTGATGGAGTTCCCGGAGGAGTACTCGGCGAGCGCCACGCCTGCCGCCGCCGCCGGCTGACACCCGACCCCCGGTGTCGGGCGACGGCAGGCCGGGGTCGGGCGACGTTGACGGGACGAGCACCCACGCAACCGTCGAGCGGCTCTTCCGCGAGGAATCGGGCCGCGCCGTCGCCACGCTCATCCGCGTCCTGGGCGACTTCGACCTCGCGGAAGAGGCCGTCCAGGACGCGTTCCTGATCGCGCTCGAACGCTGGCCTCGTCTCGGCCTGCCCGCCAACCCCGGCGCCTGGATCACGACCACGGCCCGCAACCGCGCCATCGACCGTCTCCGACGCCGCCGACGGTTCGCGGACAAGCAGGCGGAGCTGGCGCACGAGGCGATGCTCGACCAGCCGCACACGACCGGGTTCGGGTCCGCCGCCGGAGAGGAGACGGGGATGCTCGACATGACGCCCATCCCCGACGACCGGCTGCGGCTGATCTTCACCTGCTGTCACCCGGCCCTGGCACCGGATGCGCGCGTCGCCCTGACGCTCCGCACCCTGGGCGGCCTCTCCACCCCGGAGATCGCCCGCGCGTTCCTGGTCCCCGAGGTGACGATGGCGCAGCGGCTGGTGCGGGCGAAGCGGAAGATCCGGGTGGCCCGGATCCCCTACGCCGTGCCGCCGAGCCACCAGCTTCCCGAGCGGCTGCCGTCAGTACTCGGGGTGCTCTACCTCGTGTTCAATGAGGGCTATTCCGCGAGCGCCGGCGAGTCGCTCATCCGTGGGGAACTGTGCGCCGAGGCGATCCGCCTCGCCCGCGTCCTGTTGGACCTGATGCCGGACGAACCGGAGGTCATCGGCCTGCTGGCGCTGATGATGCTCCAGGACTCGCGGCGCGAGGCGCGTACCGGGCCGGAAGGCGAGCTGAGGCTGCTCGAGGAGCAGGATCGCGCGCTCTGGGACCGCGCTCGGATCACGGAAGGCGTGGCGCTCGTCGAGCGCGGGCTGCGGATGCGGCGCCCCGGGCCGTACCAGGTCCAGGCGGCCATCGCCGACGTCCACGCAGAGGCCGCGTCCGCGAACGCGACCGACTGGCGCCAGATCGCGGAGCTGTACGCGACGCTCGCGGAGCTGTTGCCGACGCCGGTGGTGGAGCTCAATCGGAGCGTCGCCATCGCGATGGCCGCAGGCCCGGCCGCCGGGCTGGAGCGGCTGGACCGTCTCGCGGTCGATGGCCGGCTCGAGGACTACCACCTGTTCCACGCCGCGCGCGCCGACCTGCTACGCCAGCTGGGACGGACAGAGGATGCCGTCGCAGCCTACCGACGCGCCCGCGAACTTGCCACCAACGCGAGCGAGCGTGGCTTCCTTGAACGACGCCTTCGCGAGGTTACCGCCGGATAGGACCGGCCAGCATCGGTCCTTGCCGATATCGCGGCTTCACCCGTAGCCTTCTGTGAAACGATGATCCGAACACAGCGAGCCGGACGGCCGCCGGCAGAGAGTGAGGTTCTGGTGGAGCAGCGCGCGGAGCAGCAGATCGTGATCCGAGAGGTCACCCAGGTGCAGGCGTCGTGGACGGAGGCGGAGCGAGGCGCGCCCGGAGCGTTCACGCTGCAGCTCATCCTCGACCATGGAGCAGACGAGTACGTGTTGCGCCCCACCGCCGACGACGTCGAAGCGCTCCTCCAGCTGATCAAGCGCAGCGACAAGGCGGTCTTCGACCTTGAGCGCAAGGTCCTGATCTTCGGGAGCATCTCGGTCGACTGAACCGACCATCCGGCTCGGGCGGTTCGACCGAGCCGAACCGCTCAGGCCACGATGGTGTCCGTCGTCGTGTCGCGGCGGATGGTCAGCCAGCGGCGGCAGCCAGCCCCATGGAACCAGCGCTCCGTGGTCACGCCCTCGATGTTGTCGTACATCCAGACGTAGTCGACGTCGCGCAGGGCCGCATCGGTGATCCACGCCGCGGCACCTCGCACCTCGCCCCCGAAGCGATACTCCTCGACCGGACGGCCGCCGCATCGTGGGCAGGTGATCCACATCAGTGCGTGCCCGTCGATCCCGGGTCCGCCATCGTGTGGTCGCTGGCGAATCGGTCGAGGCGGAACGGCTCCAGCAGTGCCGGCGTGCGGCCGGTCGCGATGAGCTGCGCCATCTGCTCGCCGCCAGCCGGGATCGCCTTGAACCCCCAGGTTCCCCAGCCGGTGGTCACAAGGAATCCATCGACGCCGGTCTGGCCCATGATCGGCGAGAAGTCAGCCGAGATGTCGCAGATCCCGGTCCACTGACGGAGGATGCGCAGGTCGCGCATGAACGGCAGCAGGCGCGTCACCTTGGCGGCGCAGCTCTGCAGGAAGCTGAACGAGGACCGCTGCGAGTAGCTGGGCTGCGCGTCGAACTCGGCGCCGACCAGCATCTGGCCGCGCTCGGTCTGGGAGACATAGCACAGCAGCTCGGTGTCGCTCACGATGCCAGGGAAGGGGAAGTCGTAGCTGTTCGTGACGAATGCCTGGAGCGGGTGGGTTCGGATCGGCAGCCGCACGCCGGCATGGGCAGCGATCGTGGAGACGCGGCCTCCAGCGGCGCTCAGCACCACGCCGGCGGAGATGGGCCCGCTCGTGGTCTCGACGCCGGTGACCCGCGTCCCGTGACGTTGGAGCCCGGTGACCATCGTGTGCTGTGCGACGTGGACACCGTGGCGCATCGCGCCCTGGGCGTACCCCCACACGACCCGGTCGTGGCGAGCCGTCGCCGCTGCCGGGTGGTACGAAGCGCCGAGCACGGGGTACCGGCCGCCGCCCGAGAGGTCGAGCTGCGGGCACAGCTCCTTGGCCTCTAGGGGCGTGATCATCACCGTCTCCGCCCCACAGGCCAGGTTGAGGAGCGAGCGGGCCCCCTCCGCGCGCATCTGGGTCTCGGTGTGGGCCAGCCACATGATGCCCTTGGTCTCATGCATGAACCGGCAGTCCAGCTCCTCCTCCAGGGTCTGGTAGAGCTCCAGGCTGTGCTGGTAGAACCGCACGGCTTCGGGGATCCCGTAGTTGGCGCGGATGATCGTGGTGTTGCGGCCGGAGTTGCCTGACCCGATGTAGCCGGCCTCGATCACGGCCACGTTCGTGATGCCGTGGCGGTCTGCCAGGTAGTACGCCGTGGCGAGGCCATGACCCCCGCCGCCGATGATCAGCACGTCGTAGGCGCGCCGCGGCGCATGCCATCGGAGTGCGATCCGCCGTTCGACGAAGTCGTTCATCCGAGCCGGTCGGCGAGCTCGTGGACGTAGGCGGCAGCGCACAGCAGGAGGGCGCGGTCACCATCCAGCCACAGCTTGGCCGGAACACCCGCGACGAATCCCTGGGCGAGCGAGGGCCGCCTTTCGGGCAACGGCCACTCGATGTGCGGCAGGACCGAATCGGCGAGCTCTTCGCGCGTCAGCCACGAGCCCACGAATGCCGATTCGTGCACGACGATGGCATACTCGTCGGGGATCTGGACCTCCGTGGCGCCCAGGGCGAACGCTTCGTCAGGAGCGAAGCGAAGGACGATCGTGCCTTCACTCCAGCGCACGCCGTCGAGGGATGCCGGCGCTGCGATGACCCGGAGCCCATGGAGGGTCTCAAGCACGAGCACGGCTGCCCTCGGGGTCGTAGAACGGTGGTCGGACGACGGCCGCCGCCCGGCCGTCTACCGTGACCGTGTCGGGGAAAGGCGCGCGCTTCAGCCAGCCGAGCATCACGGCGTGACCCAGCAGGGGTGACGTGAAGCTGGACGACACGTGCCCCACGACCTCGCGGTCTGACCAGATCGGGCTGCCCTCGGTTGGCGCGATACCAGGCATCGTCAGCCCCACCAACCGGCGCTGATCCGGCAGCCCGGCCGTGCGGGCGAGCGCGCTGCGACCGACGAACTCGGCCTTGTCCATCTGCACCGCCCAGTCCATGCCCAGCCGGCGGGGCGTGGAGTCAAGCTCCGTATCCATGCCGACGATCACATGGCCCTTCTCCAGGCGAAGGCCCTGGAGGGCCTGGAGGCCGTGCGGCACGATGCCCAGGTCCGAACCGTTGGCCAGCAAAGCCCTCCACAGCTCGACCGAGCGATGCACGTCGTGGTGCAGCTCGAACGACACCTCCCCGGTGAAGCTGAGGCGCATCACGTGGCACGGCACGCCGGCGATCTCGGCGTGGACGTGCTGCAGGAAGCGCGGTGGCGCCGGCAGCCCGACCCGCTCCAGCAGCCGGCCGGCCAGCGGACCGGTGACGTTGACCGCGGCGAGCGACATCGTCCGGTCCAGCACGTGGACGCGGAGGCCCCACATGTCGATCCAGTCGCGCAGCCACATCTCCGCGTGCGCCGCGCCTGCCGAGGTGAAGGTGAGGGCGAAGCGCGTCTCCGTCTCCCGCAGGATCATGCCGTCGTCGATCAGGTGGCCGCCCTCGTCGAGCAGCAGCGCGTACCGCGAGCGGCCCGAACGGATGTCGGCGACGCGCACGGGATAGAGCCGCTCGAGCGACTCGACGGCGTCCGGTCCCGAGACGAGGATCTTGCCCAGGGTGCTGACGTCACCGAGCGACACGCCCTCGCGGACCGCCCAGTACTCGGCCACGTGGTCGCCGTAATGCCAGGGCCGCCACCAGCCGCCGAAGCGGTCCATGCGCGCGCCGAGGGAGACGTGCTCGTCGTGGAGCGCCGTCCGCCGGAACGCATCCACGTGCACCCCGGCGGCGGCTTCGGCGAGCGTGATCTGCCGGGAGGCGGGTCGCGCCGTGAACGGCTCGGGGGTCTGTCCGGATCGCTCGGCGATGAACGCGCGGAGGTGAGGCAGGCAGACGCTTCCCTGGCAGGTCCCGGTGCCGGCAAGGGTCGCCCGTTTGACCAGCTCGAGCTCCTGGAACCCGCGATCCCAGACACTCGCGAGATCGTCGACATCGACGCGCGAGCAGGGACAGACCGTGCCTGCGTCGGGGGCCGGGGGGAGCGGGAAGCTCGCGGCGGCCGGACCCACCACGGTGACCGGAAGTTCTTCGGCCATGCGCGACAGGACGTCACGGGGCGCGCGCCCGAGGCCCAGGATCACCGTGTCGCACGGGGTGGTCCGCTCGCCGCCGTCGTCGTCGACCGTGACGACGGCCGTGACCCTGGCGTGACCTTCGAACCGGCGCAGTCGGCCGGAAACGGGTGTGCACGGCACGCCTTCGGGGGGTGAGCCGATGGCGACGGCGACGCCGAGGTCGACGCCAGCTGCATGGAGCTGCCCCGCGGCGTTAGCGGTGACGAGACCGACCAGCGCGTTCCCCGGGCAGACGGGGTGGAGCTCGGCCGCGCCCGTCGCGACGATCACCTCCTCGGCCTGGATGTGGGCCATGCCTCCGGGTGTCCGGACGATGACCGTCGGCCCCGCGTAGATCGCGACCACCTCCATCCCCTGACCGCCGTCGAGGAGCGTGACGCTGCGTCCCTGCCGCTGGGCCGCCGACGCGGCGGCGGTTCCGCTCTCGCCGGCACCGACCACGACGACCTCGGCCCTGCTGCGCTGCACGGAGATGCGCCGAGCGGGCGGTGGGGTCGTGGTGTCGAGCGCCACGGCCGGATGCAGCGGCGGGGCGCCGACTGCCGGATGCCGATGCATCACGAGCCCGGGGCGGCAGGGTGTCTGGCAGGTCCGGACGTAGGCGACGCCGTCGACTTCCGCGATGCAGTTGCCGCAGTCGCCCGCCAGGCAGATCGTGCCGCCGTGGTGGGGATGCTCTCCCGCCCGCAGCACGGCCAGCGCTACGGAGTCGTCCGGGTGGAACGGCATCGGGCGACCGTCGACGACGATCCGGCTCGCCTCGGTCACTGACGCATCCGTCGTCCCTCCGGATCGAACAGCGGCTCCGGCTGGAGACGGGCGGGGCGGCGGCGACCGATGATCTCGATCTCGAACCCGCCGACCGCCCCCGGCGTCGCCAGGTGCGCCGGAACGTAGCCCAGCGCCACCGATGCGCGGCTGTGATGGGCGTAGCCGCCGGAGGTGACCCAGCCGACCACCGCCCCGTCGTGCCAGATCGGCTCGTCGCCGATCGGGTCGGCGGGGTCGTCCGGATCCGGGTCGACGATCAGCGTGACGAGCCGCCGCGCGGGGCCGGTCGCCAGCTCCGCCTCGTGCGCGGCGCGGCCGATGAACTCGTGGTCCAGGTCGATGTAGGTCGTCAGCCCTGCCTCCAGCGGCGTGTAGATGGGGCGGTACTCGCGGAACCAGGTGCCGTAGCCCTTCTCCAGGCGCAGCGACATCAACGCCCGGAAGCCGAATAGCCGCATCCCGTGTGCTGCGCCGGCATCCAGCAGCAGGTCGAACAGCGCCCGCTGGTGCTCGGGGGCCACCCACAGCTCGTACCCCAGATCGCCGGTGTAGCTGAGCCGCCCGGCGCGAGCCGGGATCATGCCCACCTGGACCGGCTTGAAATCCATGAACCTGAACGACGGGGTCGCGAGGTCCGTGTCGGTCACCTGCTGCAGGACATCGCGGGCCCTGGGTCCCGCCAGCGACAGGCCCACCAGACCGAGGCCGAGCACGCGGAACGACACGCTGGCGTCTTCCGGCAGGTGGTCAAGGAACCAGCGGCTGTGATGGGTTTCCGCCGCCTGGGAGCCGAACACGAAGAACTCCTCGTCCGCGGCGCGCGCCACCGTGAACTCGCCGAGAAGCCGGCCCTGTGGGTTGAGCAGCGCGTTGAGCCTGATCCGGCCGACCGCCGGCAGCCGGTTGGTGAGCAGGCCCGAGAGCCACGTCGCCGCGCCGGCGCCCGAGACGTGGTACTTGGCGAAGTTCGATGTCTCGATGAGGCCCACACCGTCCCTGACCGCGGCGCACTCGGCCGCCACCTGGTTCCACGCGTTGGAGCGTCGGAACGTCACCTCTTCCACCGGTTCCTTGCCGGGCTCCTGGAACCACAGGGCGTGCTCCAGCCCGTACGAGGCGCCCCAGACCGCGTTTGCGACGCTCAGGCGGTCGTAGATCGGGGTCGTGTGCAATGGCCGCCCGGCCGAGAGCTCCTCGTTGGGGAAGGTGATCCGGAACCGGCGCGCGTAGTTCTCGCGGACCCGGGCATTCGTGTAGCCGATCGTGGCGTAGTCGCCGAATCGGGCGACGTCCATGCCCCAGATATCCATGCCCGGGTCGCCCTGCGTCATCCAGGTCGCGAGTGCCAGGCCCACGCCGCCGCCCTGGGAGAGGCCGGCCATCACCGCGCAGGCCACCCAGTAGTTGGGCAGCCCTCGCACCGGTCCGACGAGCGGGTTGCCGTCCGGCGCGAACGTGAACGGGCCGTTGATGACCCGCTTGATGCCGACCGTGGCCATCGCCGGGT
>JACDBP010000395.1 GCA_013694835.1 Chloroflexota bacterium | reverse complement strand
AGAACCGGCCGGCAGCCGGTCCTCCACCCTGAGGTCGCCGCCCATCGTCCGGGCGAGGCGCCGAGCCGCGAACAAGCCGATGCCGGCGCCGCGAGGCGAGTCGTCCAAGCGCACGAACGGCTCGAAGATGCGCTCGCGCCACGGAGTGGGGATGCCGGGCCCGTCATCGGTCACGGCGAGGTAGGCGCGGTCTCCTTCGCGCCAGCCGTAGATGTCGATGCCGCCGTCCTTCGGAGCGTACTTCACGGCGTTGTCGAGCAGGTACTCGAGCAGCCGGGAGAGCCCCTCGTCCGTGGCGAGCGCCCAGAGTGGCCGCTCGCGAAACGTTGCGTCCATGCGGTGGCGTCGGAGCATCGGCCCGAGCGTCCGCAGCGTCGAGTCGACCACAGCTGCAAGGTCGAGCACCGCGGTGACGGGCGGTCCGGACGGAAAGACGCGCAGGCTCGCGAGGATGGAATCGACCGTCTGGTCCAGTCGCTCCACCTGCTCCAACGCCGCGCGCTCCCACATCGCGGCGTCGGCAGGGTCGGCGGCGTCGGCGGAACCTGCCCCGGCGGCACCGGCAGTCTTCGCCGCACCGCCGAGCAGCTCCAGGTAGGCTCGGACGACGGCAAGTGGCGTCCGCAGCTCATGGGTGACCACGGTCACCAGGCTCGCGCGCGCCTCATCGATCGCCCGAAGGCTCTCAACCTGCGCCTCGGCTTCCTGCTGCAGGCGCCCTTTCTCGACGATGCCGGCGACGAGTGCCGAGAGCGTCTCCAGGAACCGCACGTCGCGCCGGCTGAACTCGCGACGCGGCACGGTCTGGACGTTGAGCACGCCCACGACCTGGTCGTTCCAGACCAGCGGCACCGAGCACATGGACGTGAAGCGCACCTGGTCGACCCCGCGGATCCACGCGAACCGCGGGTCCTGGTGGACGTCGGGCACGACGATGGGCTGCCGGGTAGCGGCGACGATCCCGGTGATGCCGGTCCCCAATGGCAGACGGGCAACGCCGACCTGGTGCCGGTCCAGCCCGTTGGTCGCCGCGAGCGTGACCCCCGAACCGTCGCGGTCCAGGAGGTAGAGCGAACAGACCTCGGCCCCTGCGGCGATGGTCGTCCGGTCGACCACCGTCACCAGCAGCTCCTCCCAGGTCCGGGCCGATGTCGCGAGCCGCGCCACATCCGCCAGGAACGAGAGCTCCTCCAGTCGGTCGGCCGAGGAGGTGTCCCACGACTCGGGCGGCAGCGCGTGGTTCATCGATCGACCGGCACGCCTGCCGACTCGGCAACGCCCGCGGGGCCGGCAGCGGAGCCCGCGTGGTCCGGCACGCCTGCGGACTCGGGCCTGCCCGCTGGGTCTGCAGTCAGGCCCGCGGCTCGATCCGGTGTCCCCGCCGCCTCCAGCGCCAGGGCGACGACCGATCCGAGCCGTCGGATCCCCTCGCGCAGCACGTCTGGCGGCTCGGCCGAGAAGTTGAGGCGCATCGATTCGCGGCCCGTGCCGTCGACGTGGAACGACTCGCCGGGCACGAAGGCGACACGGTGCCGCAGCGCCTCGATGAGCAGCTCGCCCGTATCGAGGCCGGACCGCAGCGATGCCCACACGAACAGGCCACCGGCCGGGTGGGTGTGCGTGACCTCCGGTGGGAAGTGCTCGTGGAGCGCGCTCGCCATCGCGTCACGTCGTTCGCGGTAGCACGCCCGCAGGCGCGGGATGTGCCGCTCCAGGAGCCCATCGCGGAGCAGCCGCTCCACGGTCATCTGCGTCGCGACCGCGGTGTGGAGATCGCTCGGCTGCTTTGCCAGCACCAGCGTCCGCAACAGCTCCGCGGTCGGCGCCGCGATCCAGCCGAGCCGGATACCCGGTGCCAGGACCTTGGAGAACGTTCCTACGTAGACCACCAGCCCGTCCGCATCGAGCGAGTGGAGGGTGGGTAGGGGATCGCCCTCGAAGCGCAGCTCGCCGTACGGGTCGTCCTCGACGATCGGCACGCCATGCAGAGCCGCCACCTCCAGCAGACGCCATCTCCGCGCGAGGGAAAGTGTCCGTCCGCTCGGATTCTGGAAGTTCGGCAGCACGTAGATGAACTTGGGCAGCGGCATGCTTCGACCTGACCGGTCAAGCAG
>JACDBP010000378.1 GCA_013694835.1 Chloroflexota bacterium | reverse complement strand
GCGCACGACGATCGGGGGCCGGCCGTGCTTGACGGCGTTAGCGAGCGCCTCCTGGGCGACCCGGAAGAACGCCAGCTCGACCTCGGCCGGCGGCCGGACATCGTCGCCGCGCTCCAGCTGCACCTCGCCGCCCGCCAGGCGCTCCACCCGCTCTACCAGCCACTCGAGTGCCGGCCCGGTGCCAAGATCGTCGAGGATCGGCAGCCGGAGGTCGCCGCAGATCGCGCGCAGCCGGTCCGCGATGTGGCGCGCCACCGCGGCACCCTCCGCATCACCGGCGGCGTCGAAGCGGCGCACGAGCATCGTGAGATCCTGCAGGGCGTCGTCGTGGATGTTGGCCGCGAGACGTGCACGCTCGGCTTCCATCGCCGCGACCGCGATGTCGCGCTGGACACCGGCCCGGGTCGCCACCCGCAGCAGCGGTCGGACGGCGAAGCTGAGACCGCCGGTGACCACCAGGATCCAGATCGCCAGCGGCAGTAGCTGCCTTGGCGACCCCCAGTACTCGAAGACCTGCAGACGCGCGAAGGCGGGCGTGAGTCCCGCGACGGCGAGCTCGACCGCCGGGACCACGCGTCCACGCTCGCCTTCCTCTGATGGGGTCGAGTAGCGGACGACCGCCGCGGCAAGGCCGGGGCCTGCGGTCGCCAGGAGCAGGACCGTCGAGGGAGGTTCCGGGAGGACGCGCTGCCCGGAGAGGACGAGCAAGGCGCCGAGGACCACGAGTCCCGCGCAACCGGCGACCAGGATGACGATGGCCCGGCGCTGAAGCCTGTCCGCCAGCGTGCCCGCCACCGCGAGGCCGAACGGGACGACGGCAGCAGCGGCCAAGGTCCATGAGATGGCCACCAGGAGCGGCGTCTGCGTCAGGCGCGCCGGCTCCACGAACAAGGGCACGGTCATCGCGGCCGCGGTCGGGAGCGCCAGCTCCCGCAGGAGGGACCCGTGCGATTGGCGGGAGACCCACCACATGCCCGCGAGCAGCAGCAGCACGCCGACCGTCAAGAGCTCCTGGCTCGTGGCCGAGATGTCGGGCGCCGGGCCGATGCTGACTCCGGGGCCGGTGTGGCCACCGCCCTCCAGGGACCGGGCGTACTCCTCCCGATCGATGAAATAGATCGATCGACCCGTCTCGTTGTCGATCGCCACCTGGAGACCGGGCGTGGAACGTCCGTCGCCATCGACGACGATCTGCCCGGGGCGGACCCCGTACCGCTCGGCGATCGACCCCGGCAGGACCCACCAGACCACCACCAGCTCGCCATCGACGTAGGTCTGGAACCCGCGCTCCACGCGCCCGAACAGGATCGTGAACGCGCACAGCCCGATCGCTAGGACGATGACGACGGCCGAGGCGAGAGCGCGTCCTCGGAGTGACATGGCCAGATGGTCCCATGGCCGGCCGGCCGCGGATCGCGGGTTTTCCCTCAGTCGCGGTCGTGGAGACGATGCCTGCCCGGACCCGCCTCCGGTGCTGCAGTCTCGCGGCCGCGGAGCGGCATCTGGTGATGGTCCCACGGCTGGTCGATCGCGAATAGAGGGTTTTCCCTCGTTCGCGACCGTGGAGAAGGTCTCTGACGGTGGACCCACCCGTTCATGCAGACTCAGCGCATGGTTACGTCGCCGTCGCCGGCCGATGCCCCCGCGCTCGAAGCACGCGGACTCCGCAAGCGGTACGGCCGCCGCCGGTCGGCCGCCATCGAGTCGCTCGACCTCACGATCGATCGTCGCGGGCTGACGGCCCTGGTCGGTCCGAACGGGGCCGGCAAGTCGACCCTCATCAAGACCTGGGTCGGGCTGGAGCGGCCCTCGGCCGGCTCCGTCGCCGTCCAGGGCATCGACCCATGGCAGGACCGCAGCGCCGCCGTCCAACGGATCGGGTACGTGCCGCAGTCACCAGCGCTCTACCGCGGTCTCACCGTCGCGGATCACCTCGAACTTGCCGCGGGCCTGCGGCCACGCTTCGACCGGCCTCACGCCGAGCAGCGCCTGGCGGAGCTGGGGCTCCCCCTGCGTGTTCGGGTGGGTGAGCTGTCGGGCGGGCAGCAGGCGCAGGTCGGACTGGCGCTCGCGCTGGGCACGCGGGCGCCGGTCCTCCTCCTCGACGAGCCGCTCGCCAGCCTTGACCCCCTGGCTCGGCGCGAATTCCTCCACGTCCTGCGCGATTCGGTCCTTGCCGAGGGGTCGACGGCGCTCCTCTCGTCCCACGTCGTGACCGATATCGAGCAAGCCTGCGACCGTCTGATCGTCCTCGGCAACGGACGCAAGCTGCTGGACGAATCGCTTGAGGACGCCCTCGCGCAGCACGCGGTGGGGAAGGACGGGGCGGTCGAGCCGGGTGCCGGCCGGACATTCGTGGCGTCGTTCCCGGACGCCGGACGCGAGCGCGTCGCGCTGTGGCGCGTCGATCCGGACGTGGAACGGGCGGCGGGGCTTCGGCGGCCGACGCTGGAAGAGGTCGTCGTGGGGTACCTCGCCGTGAGCCGGGCGCGTGCAGCGCTGCCCGCAGAAAGCGCGGTAGCCGCGTGAGCCGCACGGACTTCCGGCTGACGTTCAAGCTCCACCGGTTCGAGCTCGTGGCGGTCCTCGGTGGCGCGCTGCT
>JACDBP010000323.1 GCA_013694835.1 Chloroflexota bacterium | reverse complement strand
CCGTAGTACAGGAAGGGCGTGCCTCGCAACGTGAGCAGCATCATCGCAGCCAGCGGTGCCCGCTCCGGGCCGTAGCGCGTCGCGTGGCGCGACCGGTCGTGGTTGGAGAGGGTGTAGTTGGGCCAGGTACCCGGTGGCAGCCCGGCCTCGAACGAGCTGACCGCCGACCGGAACGCCGCAGCGCTCCACGGCCGCGTCATGAACCAGAAGTAGAACGAGAGGTGCAGTTCGTCGCCGTCGCCGTAGTACCGCAGCAGGCCGGGCGCCGGATCGGCGCTCACCTCACCGACCGCCATCCGGTCGCCATACGAATCCAGCAGACGGCGCCAGTGTCGATGGATGTCATGCACTTCGCGCAACCCCCAATAGCGCGGCCAACGTCTCTGCGACGCATCCGTCGGCGGTTGTTCCCGGAGCTTCGGGTCGTGCAACAGTGCCGAGGCGACGTCGATCCGGAACCCGTCCGCGCCCCGGTCGAGCCAGAAGCGCATCACCTCGTCCATGGCCTCGCGGACCTCCGGGTTCCACCAGTTGAGGTCGGGCTGCTGCGGTGCGAACAGGTGGAGGTAGTACTGGCCGGTCGCACGATCGAGCGTCCATGCCGGCCCGAAGCGCTTGAAAACGCTGCCCCAACCGTTGGGCGGCGTGCCGTCCGGACGCGGATCCGCCCAGACGTACCAGTCGCGCTTCGGGTTCGAGCGACTGGAACGTGCCTCCTGGAACCAGGGGTGCTGGTCCGAGGTGTGGTTGGGAACCAGATCGACGATGACGCGGATGCCCCGCTCATGTGCCTGGCCAAGTAGCTCGTCGAAGTCCGCGAGGCTGCCGAAGGTCGGGTCGACGTCGCGGTAGTCAGCCACGTCGTAACCGAAGTCGACCATCGGGGACCGATAGAACGGCGAGAGCCAGATGGCGTCGATGCCGAGCGAATCCGGCGTGCCATCGTTGAGGTGCGCGAGCCGGCTCGTGATGCCCCGCAGATCCCCCACCCCGTCACCGTCCGAGTCCTGGAAGCTGCGCGGGTAGATCTGGTAGAAGACCCCCTCCTTCCACCAGCCGTCACCATCCCTGTCGCGCGTGGCCATCGACCCCTCCATCCCTGGGAAACAGCGCCGTGACGGTGGCTCGATGTCGATCGGTCTTCCGACCCGGACGGCCGGATGGGTCAGCGACTGGAGCCGCGCTGCCAGGACTTGCCCTCGGAACCGACGGACGGGGCGTAGACCATCTCGACCTGCTGCATCGCGCGGAGGTCACGAGCGCCGAGTGCGGCCATCGACTGGCGGAGGGCACCGATGAGGTTCTCGCTGCCGTCGGTCACGTGCGAGGGTCCGAAGAGGATGCGTTCCATGGAGCCGACCGTGCCGACCCGGATCCGCGTGCCACGGGGCAGCGTCGGCGAGGGAGCGGCCATGCCCCAGTTCGTGCCACCACCGGGCGCCTCCTCGGCGCGCGCCAGTGGCGATCCGATCATCAGCATGTCCGCCCCCGCCGCGATGGCTTTCGCCAGCTCTCCGCCGCGGCGCATCCCGCCGTCGGCGACCACGGAGACATAGCGCCCGGTGAGGTCGAAGTACGTATCTCGCGCGGCGGCGACGTCCGAGATCGCGGTCACCTGCGGCACCCCGATACCGAGCACGTCGCGAGTCGTGCACGCGGCCCCCGGCCCGACTCCCACGAAGATCGCGGAGATGCCCTGCTCCATGAGCTGATAGGCGGCCTCGAACGAGGTCGTGTTGCCGACCGCCACGGGGATGGGCATGAAGCGCCTGAACTCCGCAAGCGCGAGCGGCTGGTAGCCGGTCGCCAGGTGGCGTGCCGAGGAGACCTGCGACTGGACGATGAACAGATCGGCACCATGCTCCGCGCAGAACGGCCCCAGCCGACGGGCGGCGCCTGGCGTCGCGGCGACGGCCACCGGTGAGCCCGCCGCCTGGAACTCCTGGATCCGCCGGGCCACCAGCTCCTCACGGATCGGCCGCGCGTACGCCTCAGCAAGAACGGCGTGGATCATCGCGTCCGGCGCCGTGGCGATCGACCGCAACACCGGCCGCGGATCCTCGAAGCGCGTCTGCACGCCCTCGAGATTGAGCACGGCCAGCCCTCCGAGCCGCGCCAGCTCGCCCGCCGACGGCGCGTCGACCACGGCGTCCATGGCTGCAGCGAGGATGGGGATGCGCAGCTGGATCTCGCCGAGCTGCACCGAGGTGTCGACGTCCGCGGGCTCGATCGTCTCGACCCCCGGCGCCAGGGAGACGTCGTCGAAACCGTAGGTGGGCCGAATCGAATCGACCTTGGAAGCACGGCGGAGCGGCGGCCGGCGAGCCTCTTCCTGAAGCTCGGACTGCGGCACCGCCGTCGCGTCGATCACTGCGGCAGTATACCGACGTGACCACCCGCAACGACCCGCTCCCGGCCGCTGCCACAGCCGAGCGCGAGCCCGCACTCGTCTCGCTCCAGGACATCCGCGACGCCGCGGCGCGACTGCGTGGCATCACGGTCAGGACCCCCCTCCTCCGTTTCGGGCGGCCGGTCCTCGGCGACCCGCGCGGCGAGACGCGGGGCTACCTGAAGCCGGAGAACCTCCAGCCGATCGGCGCGTTCAAGCTGCGCGGGGCCTACAACGCGATCGCCCAGCTCACCGCAGACGAGCGGCTGCACGGCGTCGTCGCCCATTCCAGCGGCAACCACGCGCAGGGTGTCGCCCGCGCCGCGCGGCTTCTGGGCGTGGCGGCGACGATCGTCATGCCCCGGAACGCACCGCGCCTGAAGGTCGCTGGTGTGGAAGGGGATGGGGCGCGGATCGTCACGGTCAGCGACGACCCCGAGGAGCGGGCCAGCCGCGCCGCCGAGCTGGCGGTCGCGGACGGCCGGACACTGGTGCCCCCCTTCGACGATGCCAGGGTCGTCGCCGGTCAGGGCACCATCGGGCTGGAGATCGTGGAACAGATCGCAGAGCTGGACGGCGACGAGCCGCCGGAGCCGCTCACCGTCCTCGTGCCGATCGGCGGTGGAGGCTTGGCCGCGGGCGTGGCCGCGGCGGTGAAGTCCCTGCGACCGGATGCGCGGGTGTTCGGCGTGGAACCGGAGTTGGCCGCTGACGCGCGCGATTCGTTGCGGGAAGGACGCATCGTGCGCTGGGAGCCGCGCGAC
>JACDBP010000318.1 GCA_013694835.1 Chloroflexota bacterium | reverse complement strand
GATCCGACCTCGACCGCTCGGCGAGGCGCTCCCGTGCCGCGGCGACCGCCGCCCGAACGCGCGTCGGTGCCGTGCCGCCCACCACGTCGCACCGCTCCAGCGCACCATCCAGCGACGCCGTCGCCCGGACCTTGGCAGGGGCATCGGGGTGAAGCGCCAGCGCCTGTGCGTCGTGATCCCCGCTGACTCGCAGGGCCTCCCGGATGTCCTCGTCCGAAAGTCGGCCGAGGGGGATCCCCGCCGTTTCGGCCTCCAGGACCAGCCCCCCCACGATGTGATGCGCGGCGCGGAAGGCGACGCCTCGGTCCACGAGACCCTCGGCGACGGCGGTGGCCGTGATGTGGCCGTCGGCCGCTGCCTCCAGCATCGCAGCCTCGTTGACCTCGAGCGTCGTCACGACCGCGGCCAGCACCTGCAACGAGCTGCCCAGCGTCGCTGCCGCGTCGAACAAGGGCTGCTTGTCCTCCTGCAGGTCGCGTTGATAGCCGAGCGGCAATCCCTTGAGCAGGGTCAGCGATGCCGTCAGGTCGCCGATGACGCGCGCCGTCCGGCCGCGCACCAGCTCCACGGGATCGGGGTTGCGCTTGTTCGGCAGCATCGATGAGCCGGTGGAGAAGGGTTCGGCGAGCCGCACCCAGCCGAAGCGGGGATGCGACCACCAGACGAGCTCCTCCGCGAAACGCGAGAGGTGGACCATCGCGAGGGCAGCCGCGCCGACGAACTCGACCACGAAGTCGCGGTCCCCGGTGGCATCGATGGAATTGGCTGTCACGCCATCGAATCCCAGCTCCGACGCGACGGCCTCACGGTCGATGACGAAGCCCGTGCCGGCGAGGGCGCCCGAACCCAGCGGCGAGCGGTTGGCGCGGCGCCGGCAGTCAGCGAGCCGACCACGGTCCCGTTCGAGCATCTCTAGCAGCGCCAGCAGGTGGTGCGCGAAGAGCACGGGTTGCGCGGGCTGGAGATGGGTGTGGCCCGGCATCACCGCGTCGAGGTGACGCTCAGCGACGCCCACCAGCGCTCGCTCCAGCGCCACCAGGTCAGCATCCAGTAGGTCGATCCGGGCGCGCAGCCAGAGCCGCAGGTCCGTGGCGACCTGGTCGTTCCGGGAGCGGCCCGCGTGGAGCATCCCGGCCACGCTGCCGATGCGGTCCGCCAGTGCCATCTCGAGGTTCAGGTGGACGTCCTCGAGCGCGGGATCCCACTCGAGGGTCCCATCGCGGACCTCGTCGCCCAGGTTGTCCAGCCCGGCGACGAGGCGCGCAGCGTCGTCCGGCCCCACGAGCCCGGCCCGCTCCAGGCCGTGGACGTGAGCGATCGAGCCCACCAGGTCGAATAGGGCCAACTCACGATCCAGCTCGACGGAGCGCGTGTAGTCCGCGGCGAGCGGGTCGGGCGCTTCGCGGAATCGGCCGCCCCAGGCCTTCATCGGGGTCGGTCAGCCGACTCCGACCGGCTCGCCTTTGGCCGGCTCGCCTTCGGCCGGGCCGCCTTTGGCTGGCTCGCCGTCGGTCACGCGCAGCGGCAGTTCGCCGAGCAGCGGCGGCGTCCATGTCCAGGCGGAAGCATGGCGCGCTGCCTCGGTCCGCAGCGGCAGCCCGAAGATCTCGATGAAGCCGACGGCGCTCGCGTGGTCAAAGGTGTCCTCGCTGTCATACGTCGCGAGCGCCCAGTCGTAGAGCGAGTGCTCGCTGCGCCGCCCGACCACGGAAGCGGTCCCGTGGTCCAGCCGCAGCCGGACCTCGCCGCTGACGACGCGCTGCGACGAGCGGATGTACTCGCGCAGGTCCCGATGCAGCGCCGAGAACCAGAGCCCGTCGTACGTCGCCTGCGAGAGCTCCTCGCTGACGAGTCGGTTGAAGCGCAGCTGTTCCTTGCTGAGGGTCAACCCCTCGAGCGCAGCATGCGCCTGGTGCAGCACCACCGCTGCGGGCGCTTCGTAGATCTCGCGGCTCTTGATGCCGACGAGACGATCCTCGACGTGGTCGATCCGACCGACACCGTTGCGTCCGGCCAGCGCGTTGAGACGATCCACGAGCGTCACCGGGTCGACCGGATCGCCGTCGAGCGCGATCGGCACGCCTGCCTCGAAGCCGATGGTGACCTCGGTCGGGACCGCAGGCGCCTTGCCCGGGTCGACGGTCCACTCGTAGACGTCGGCCGGCGGCGCCGCCCATGGATCCTCCAGCACGCCTGTCTCGATGGAGCGACCCCAGATGTTGACGTCGATGGAGTACGGCGACGCTTTCGTGATGGGGATCTCGATGCCACGCTCGGTTGCGTAGTCGATCTCCTGGTCGCGGCTGAGGCCCATGCCGACGCGCATCGGGGCGACCACCTCCAGGCGCCGGTCCAGCGCGTGGACGGCGACGTCGAAGCGGACCTGATCGTTGCCCTTGCCGGTGCAGCCGTGGGCGACGGCATCCGCGCGCTCGCGGTGGGCGACCTCCACGAGCAGTTGGGCGATGAGCGGGCGGGCCAGGGCCGTCGCGAGTGGATAGGCGCCCTGGTACTTCGCGTTCGCCTGAAGGCTCGACCAGCAGAAGTCGCGCACGAATCGCTCGCGACCATCGACCACGTAGGCCCGCGAGGCCCCTGCCGAGAGGGCCCGTCCCGCGACCCCCTCGCGGAGCGAACCGCCACCGACGTCGACGGTGAGGGTGATGACCTCCGCGTCGTACTTCTCGCGCAGCCATGCCACCGCGACCGACGTATCCAGCCCGCCCGAGTAGGCGAGCACGACCTTCTTCATCCGGTGTTCCCCCTTGGGCGACGGGTCGGGGTCGCGCAGGTTGCGGCTCGCGGTCCTGCATTAACGTGCGCTTCCGCCGTGATGATTGCATAGATATGCGAAATGGTCCAGACTCGGTGGCATGTCGGTCGCGGTTTCGTTCCCGAAGATGGTGGCCGTACCCCGCCCGGGTCACGTGCTGTCGCTGGGCGACCTGGACCCGGGGTCGATCCTCGCGCTGCTCCATCACGCCGCCGAGCTCAAGGCGGCCCCCCACCGAGCGCTGCCGGGTGCCTCCGGGCCGTTGGCCGGCCGGACCATCGCGCTGCTCTTCCAGAAGCCGAGCCTGCGGACTCGCGTCAGCTTCGAGGCGGGGATCGCCCGTTTGGGCGGCACGCCGGTGGTTCTCAGTGGCGCCGAGATCGGGTTCGGGGAGCGCGAGCCGATCGAGGACATGGCGCGCTCGCTCGAACGGTACGTGGACGCGATCGTGGCGCGGCTGTTGCGGCACGAGGACCTGGCGCGGATGGCGTCCGTCACCAGGGTGCCGGTGGTCAACGCGCTGACGTCGCATGAGCACCCGTGCCAGGCGCTCGCGGACCTGCTCACACTGCGCGAGCGGCTGGGGCCCCTGGCCGGGCGGCGCGTGGCGTGGGTCGGCGACGGCAACAACGTGGCCCACTCGCTGATCCTCGGAGCGGCGAGCGTCGGGCTTCACCTGCGGGTGGCCACGCCGCCGGGCCATGAGCCGGACGCCGCGGTGGTCGACGAGGCGCTCGCCATCGCCGCCGAGACGGGTGCACAGCTTGAGCTCGGCCATGATCCGGTGGCGGCCGTTACCGGCGCCCAAGCTGTCTGCACGGACGTTTGGACGAGCATGGGACAGGAAGCGGAGGCGGCTCAACGTCGCCGAACCTTCGCCGGCCTGGGCTTCACCGTCACTCGCTCGCTTCTCCGCCACACGGCCGATGCGATCGTGCTCCACTGCCTGCCTGCCCACCGCGGCGAGGAGGTCGATGCGGATGTCATCGACGGGCCGGCCAGCGCCGTCTTCGACCAGGCGGAGAACCGGATGTGGGTCCAGCAGGCGCTGCTGCTCCACCTCTTCGCGCGGCCCTCGGTCGACGGGCATCGCGCGGCCGGCCAGCTGGCGCTCCCCAGCCTTCTGCCGAGCGTCGTCAGCTGACGACGCTCACCCTTCGCAGCCGGCGACGACGTCTTCTGCGTCGCTGCTGCAGTTGTCCGTACCGGCGCCGCCGTTGAGAGTGTCGGTGAACACCGCGTTGTCCATGGCGAACAGCCAATCGTTGCCCTGACCGCCCTTGAACGTATCGTCGCCGCTGCCGCCGAGCAGCCAGTCGTTGTTGGCGCCGCCGGTCAGCTGGTCGTCGTCGGCGTCACCGGAGAGGAAGAGCGAGAGCCAGGCGATCCTCCCCGTGGACGGGTCATTGCCGGTGAGCGTGTCGTTGCCGTCGTGGCCGAACGCGCTCACGGATTCCACGCTGAGGTAGGAGACGTCGTAGTCCGCGTCCTCTGCATCCAGGTTGATCGCCGGGATCGCGGTCATGTTGCCGGGGACCCAACCGAAGGCGATGTGGTCCGCCGCCGGTGTGCCGTCGATCGCGAGGGAATCGTCACCCTTGCCGAGCAGCACGGTGAACTCGATCTCGTCCGTCTGACCCGCCTCATCGCCATAGCCGGGAGCGAACCCGCCGTTGGCAAGGTCGATGCGGACCTTCTGGGCTCCATCGCTTCCACTGCGCACCTGGATCTGCCTCGTGTTCCAGACATCCGCCGCACCGAACCAGCTGCCACAGGTGGCCCGGTTGACCTCGATGACACCGGCGGCTGTCCGCCGGATCTTGGCTTCTGCGCCCGCCGGGACGAACACCTTGAGGATGCGATCGCGGGGCATCAGGCAGGTCACTTCATCGCCGCGCCCGCTCGCAAGGACCGGCGTAGCACCGCCGGCCACGACGACCAGGACGCCCAGGACGCTCAGGACGCCCGAGAGCAGACCTCCCGCGAGTCGGGCGGATGCGGGGAGCGCATGGATCGACATTCGTTCGCCTCCGGGTTCCAGCTCGGGTGGCGTTCGGCATACGAACGGCCGGATGTGGACACACCGTATCCGGCGTCGTTCGGCTGCCCTTAAGGTCATCGACGCGGGTCTGACACCGTTCGACGCGGGTCTTGACGGGCGGGCGATACTGGCCTAGACCGGTCTAGCCAACTCGAAAGGGAGCGTCGGCCGTGTCGTCGAGGGAGGCCGATCCTGGAGTTTCCCGTCTCGCTTACGTCCGTCGACCGCGCCAGCCCGACGCCGATCTTCGAGCAGATCCGGACGATCCTTGAGCAGGCCATCGCCAGCGGTGCCGTGACTGCCCACCGGCGGATCCCGTCGGAGCGCGAGTTGAGTGCGGCTCTCGGTGTCAGCCGAATGACGATCAGGCAGGCACTCCTTGAGATGACCGCCGACGGGACGCTCTACACGCGGACCGGCAAGGGCACGTACGTCGCCGAGCGGAAGATCGAGCAGCCACTGCAGCGACTCTCGGGGTTCACCCAGGACATGCTCGCGCGGGGCATGCGGCCGGCCAGTCGCGTGCTCAGCCAGGAGCTTCTGCCCGCTCCGTTCGAGCTGGCGCAGGCACTCGGAATCGCGCCCGGCTCGGAGGTGGTGCGCATCCGCCGCCTTCGCCTCGCGGACGATCACCCGGTCGCTCTCGAGTCCGCGCACCTCTCGCATGCGCTCTGCCCCGGGCTGCTGGAGCACGATCTTGCCGAGACATCCCTGTACGAGGTGCTCCGGTCGCGGTACGGCGTGACGCTGGGGTCGGCGCGCCAGACCATCGAGGCGTCCCAGGCGGTCGCGGAGGAGCGGCAGCTCCTGGAGCTCCCGCTGCGGGTGCCAGTGCTCCGCATCCACCGGCTGACGTCCGGCACCGACGGCCGGATCGTGGAGTTCGTGCGTGCCGCGTACCGCGGCGACCGCTACCAGCTCAACGTGGAGCTCCGATGACGTCCACGACCATCCCGGGCGACGTGGGCGCGCCGGCGCCCGTGCCGGATGCTGCCTCGGCGGCCGCCCGGCTGGTCTGGATCCAGCTCCCCGGTCCGCAGATCGACGACGCGACGGCTCAGCTCCTTCGGCAGGGTGTCGGTGGGGTCGTGCTGTTCGGCGCGAACATCGAGGGGCATGAGCAGCTTCGCCGGCTCACGGCCGACCTCCGGGAGGTCGCTGCGGGCCCGCTGCGCATCGCCATCGACCACGAGGGCGGGCACGTCGCGCGGATCGGTGCGCCCGTCACGCGCTTCCCGAGCGCGATGGCGGTGGCGGCCACCGGGTCGGACGAGCTCGCGTATGCTGTGGCGCTCGCTGCCGGACGCGAGCTCGAGGCCCTGGGCATCGACGTGAACCTTGCACCAGTCCTGGACGTGGCCGCCGATCCCCGGAACGCGTCGGTCGGTGCGCGGTCGTTCGGGTCGTCACCGGAGCTC